>MGXW01000023.1:0-17503 GCA_001801495.1 Gammaproteobacteria bacterium RIFCSPHIGHO2_12_FULL_37_34 | reverse complement strand
ATAATGTTCTTATGCCAGAATCAAATAATAAAAATTATCGTCAACGGGTTCGAAGAATCGAAAATCGTGTTAACTAAAGATTTTCCCAATCCATTACAATTTTACCGGAATTTCCTGAGCGCAACATATCAAATGCTTGCTGATAATCTTGTGCGGAAAATTCATGAGTAACAACTGGCGCGATATTTAAGCCGCTTTGCAACATGGTTATCATTTTATACCATGTATCAAACATTTCACGTCCATAGATACCTTTCATGACTAAGCCTTTCATAATCACTTGGCTCCAATCAATTTGTGTTTGAGTAGGTAAAAAACCAAGCAACGCAATCTTACCAGCATGATTCATGTGATTGATCATGTCATTGAATGCAGCCGCATGACCAGACATTTCAAGCCCTACATCAAACCCTTCTTTCATTTCTAATTGTGCCATGACTTGTTTTAAAGTTAATTTGCTCGGATGAACAGCAAGTGTGACACCCATTTTTTCAGCGAGCTTTAAACGATATTCATTTACATCGGTTATCACAATAAAGCGCGCACCTGCGTGCCTAGCAATAGCAGCTGCCATGATGCCAACAGGCCCCGCACCTGTAATGAGCACATCTTCACCAACCAAATCAAATGACAGAGCAGTGTGTGTAGCATTACCTAAAGGATCGAGAATAGCAGCTTGCTGGTTGGAAATAGATTTTGGAATGGCATAAGCATTGGTGGCAGGGATACATAAATATTCGGCAAAGCAACCGTTACGCGTCACACCAACACTTATGTTGCTGCGACACAAATGTGAGCGGCCTGCTCGGCAATTTCTGCAGTGTCCACAAGCAATATGTCCCTCACCAGATACACGATCACCTGGTTTAAAATATGTTTTGACTTCTTTGCCGATGTCGACAATTTCACCAACAAATTCATGACCAACGATTAATGGAACGTTAATATGTTTTTTTGCCCAATCGTCCCAATTAAAAATATGGATATCTGTGCCACAAATTGCAGTTTTTTTGATTTTGATGAGAACATCGTTAGGACCTACAGATGGAACAGGAACATCTTTTAGCTCCATACCTATTTCCGCTTTTGTTTTGACAAGTGCTTTCATGTGATTTCCTTAATTAAGCACATCTTATTCGATTAATCTGACCTATGCCAAGATTAGTTGTATCGCTTGCCTTAGAAGATTGCTTGAAAAGGCTGTGAGGTAGAATAGATGCCTGAGCTTTTCCAATATCTCTTCCTGCGAATGCGGAAGCTTCTATAGCATAAACCGCGGGGTTGCTACCAAAAATAGTGGGTCCTGCTGATAAAAGATTAGCATGAGTTTCTTCTTTTTCATTTTGAGGATCGATGACTTCATAAGTAAATGGATCAACTTTTATCCCGCCTTGACTAGCTTTTGCAATGAATTTTCGTCGGCGCATCTTATTTAATAGTGGATTTCTATCAATGTTATGTCCCATATTAGTGCCGTTGATCGCATATTTAGCTACGATCTTTCGTGGTGGGTTTGAAAACTCAAGTTCAAAACCTTTCTCTGTTGTATGAATTTGTGGTGCCCCACGAATAATTTCAAGCTGTCCGCTTTCTAATAAGGCTAAAATTTCTTTTGCATTTGCTAATGGTGTGCCCGCTGCCCATTTTAAATAAGGACCAAAATAATGATTCATTAATGTTGCTCGGTCTGTATCGCTTAAATGTTTCCATGCATAGGGTAGGGAGTAAAAATAAATTTCATCTAATAATAACTGCCAAGTTCTTACCACCCCTTTTTCAGCTAAAGCAATATTTTTTTCTAACCATGATTTTGGATCTAATTGTGTAGTCAGCTTTTTTTCAAAATCGATAGGCGTAGTAGTGTGTAGATTCAATTCTTGTTGAAACAAATGAAGATATTCTTTCAGAGTTAATCCTGGTTTATCTACATTTTCGCGTTTTAAAAATTGTAAAGCAACTGTTTGATTATGACGAGGTGGCTTAACAGCTGGCAAAGCACCACTTTGTGATACAAAATATATTTTTCCTGTATGAGCTTGTGCATGTAATTTTTTGGCAGTATCAATTGCACTTAATCCAGATCCAAATACGATAACTGCTTCATGAGCTGGAATATGGCTTAGGTCTTGCCAGGGAGTAGCAAAAAATCCTGGTGTGTTTTCATATTCAACATAATGATCAGAAGGCATGTGCCCTGTTGCTAATATCAAATTGCTTGCTTTAATCGTCATGTTATTATTTAAGTGAAGCTCCCAATTTTCATCTCGTTTTAACACATCGACTACTTCAGTTTTATGTAGCAGATGAATTGAAATACCATGGTAAATAGCTTTAGTAACTGCTTTTTTAAATGCCCATTCGCAATATTTGCCATATACTGCTCGTGGCGGAAATCGATCGTCTAATGTTTTATCTCCTACTCCTAAAACAGTGACTTCAGGATTGCCTTTATCATTTTCTAATTTTAGCCAGTGAAAAAAACTATAGTCCTCTTGGGCAACAATATCGCTAGCGTTGAAAGGATCATTAATGCGTAATGTTTTTGGTTGTTCGGGATTAAAGGGTAAACCTGGGCCTAAAAAATTACTTTTTTCAATAATAGTAATCGATCCTTTTTTTTCTTTAGCAATCCAATTTTCAATGGTGCTAATTAAAATGGAAGTTCCTGTAACACCTGCACCGACAATTGCAATGTCAGTACTATTTGTTTGTGGCATGGCTTATCCTCGTTTTTATTCTGTTGGCATGAAGGTAGCAATTATAACACATACAAAGAGATATGATCAAAATTTTTACATACCCTTTTTATTTATTATTCGTTTAATATCATAGGCTTATAACGCGAGTATGGTTTAAGCCAAGAGCAGCTATTGATTTTTTTCTCTGTACACGACAAAATTTTAAGCCGTTCGCCCTGAGGAGGGTGCGAAGCACCCGTCTCGAAGGGCAATAACTAAATTACTCCTAATTTCCTTCCTACCTTGGCAAATGCAGCAATAGCTTGGTCCAAGTGTTTTTTCTCATGTCCTGCAGATAGTTGGGTGCGAATTCGTGCTTCATTTTGTGGGACAACAGGATAAGAGAATCCGATAACATATACACTTTCTTTTAACATGTCATCTGCTATTTTGCTTGCTAATTTGGCATCACCTAGCATCACAGGAACGATAGGATGATGAGAGGATATGAGTTTGAAACCAAGTTGCTCCATACCTTTTCGAAAATAAGCACTGTTATCATGTACTTTACGAATAAGGTGTTGGTTTTCCTCCAACAGGTCAATGACTTTAAGGGAGGTTGCAGCAATAACAGGTGCTAAGGTATTAGAAAAAAGATAAGGACGCGAGCGTTGTCGTAACCAAGCGATAATTTCTTTACGACCACTTGTGTAACCACCAGATGCGCCACCTAACGCTTTACCCAATGTGCCTGTAATGATATCAATTTTATCCATCACGTGATGATATTCATGCGTGCCGCGTCCGTGTGCGCCCATAAAACCAACCGCATGCGAATCATCTACCATGACTAATGCATGATATTTTTCTGCAAGATCACAAATAGCAGGAAGGTTAGCGAGTATGCCATCCATCGAAAACACACCATCGGTTGCAATTAATGTTACACGGCAATGAGCGGCTTCTTTTAATTTCGCTTCTAAATCATTCATGTCATTGTTGTTGTAGCGTAAACGTTTGGCTTTGCATAAACGTATGCCGTCAATAATGCTTGCATGATTCAGTGCATCGCTGATAATGGCATCGTCTTCTGTTAAAATTGTTTCAAACAAGCCACCATTTGCATCAAAACACGATGAATAGAGAATGGTATCTTCCATTGCAAGAAAATGACTCATCCGTTCTTCTAATTGTTTATGAATAGATTGCGTGCCACAAATAAAGCGTACCGACGACATGCCATAACCATAGTGGTCCAGAGCTTTTTTTGCTGCTTCGATTAAATCGGGGTGATTTGCTAATCCCAAATAATTATTGGCACAGAGATTAATAACGTCCGAGCCATCTTGTAGTTGAATAACAGCTTGTTGAGGGGAGGTGATCACGCGTTCGTTTTTATAAAGACCAGTTTCTTTCAGTGTTTGTAATTCGTGTGTGAGCACATTTAAAAATTCTTTTTTTTTCACTATGTCTTCTCCAATTATTTCAATACCCCGGAAAATCTTCTATATGAATTTTCTCTTCATCTATATCCATTTCTACTAAGGTTTCTTGTAGGGTAGTCACCATAACAGGTGAACCGCAGACATAGTAAATGGGTTGAGATAGATTGGGAATATATTTTTTTATTAAACGAGCTGTCATATAACCAGTTTCACCTTGCCATGCTGGATCGGGTTTATCCATGGTGGCAATCAATTTGAAATGTTGGTTAAGTTGTTGCATGGTTAAGAGTTCATCTAAAAAGGCCGCATGTTGGATTGTTTGATTACCATAAAATAAATGAATCTGTTGTGGTATGTGATGCTGAGTTGCATGCCGTATCATGCTATAAAAAGGTGCAATACCAATGCCGCCTGCAATGAATACAGCGGGAATAGACCTATCTTCATGTAAAATAAACCCGCCAGTAGGACCAGCAAATTTTACTTCACTACCTAGTGGAAGTTGGCAAAGAACGCGTTTAAATGCAGATGATTGCACGCGCGTGACAATGGCTAATTCGGGATCATCCGGTGCGCTTAAAATTGAAAATCGACGAGTGATTCCTCCGGCATCTGTTTCGGGCGGATTAATTAAAGTAATGCCACCGTATTGTCCGGATTTAAATACAAAATCCGCTGGTTTTTCAAATGTGATATTGATCGTGTGTAATGCTATTTCTTGGCGTGAGGTGAGTTTGATCTTGTATAAGGGCATTATCTTTGCTTAGGTCGCTTAGTAATTGGGGTGAGATCTTTCAAAAGTGGTTTGATCGTATTAGCAAACATATCAACTCTTGTTTTATTAGGGGGTATGCGCATTTCTGGATTTTCTAAAAATAGTTCAAATATTGCAAGACATGCTTTTAAGATGCCTTCTTCATTAGATGGGAATTTATTTTTTTTAAATGTAGTTATTATTTCTTCCTTATTTGGCGGTAGGCATTTAAGATGAGATACGAATTCGATGGTGGCTTTCTTTAAATTTACGGTGGTCATGTGCTATTCCTTCACTATCTTCAAATTAAAATGTTTTGGGTATTTCTATTTTTAGACGATATTCAGGTTTATTGAGTATAACAAGCCAATCTAAAGAGAAGCTTAAATGAAACAAGATAAAAATAGCAATAGATCTTACAATATTTCAAGCTTACGTTGGGCTTGTAGGCGCGGCATGCTGGAACTTGATGTTTTATTGCAACATTTTTTAGAAAAAGCTTATGTAGGATTATCCCAGGCGGATCAAACATTATTTATTCAATTACTTGAATGCTCTGATCAAGAGCTTTTTTCTTGGTTAATAGGCCAAAATCGACCATCTGATCAACATTTGTTACGAATCATTGATCTGGTGCGTCATCATGCTCGATCTCGAATTTAAACTATCTAAACAATTTCTCTTTTTATTATTGATTGTTTTATTGATGAGTATGCTGATGGTCCAGTGTGTGTCGGTTACAAGTGTAATAAAAGGTAGCATGTTATTCATCATTATCGCTTATGGCAGCTACTTGATTTGGCAATTTGTTTTATTACGTGGTAGGGATTCATGTATAGGTATCCACTATCTTGATGGAAATGAATGGTTGATACGGACAAATCGGGGTCAATATCAAGCGATGTTATGTGGTGATAGTACAGTAACGACTTGGGTCAGTATATTGAGGTTTAAGATTCCAAATCAGTTTTGGAAAAAATCATGCATTGTTTTTTGCGATTCATTATCACAAGATGCTTATCGAAAACTGTTGGTGAGGTTGAAGATGGGTTAAATTCTTTATATTCATGATATTCATGATTTATTCATCTGCACAGTTGGTTGGGATTGTAATTGCTGTAGTTCTATCAGGCGTTTTTGAGCAACCTCCAGGGTTGGGCGTTCATTTGGATTTTTAGCAGTCATCTCTTGTAGGAGTTTCATAGTGGGTTGCATTTCCTTCGATACGGGTATATTGAACATGCTCGATTGACTTGAAGATAGATCTAAATTTTTTACTCCAAACCATTCAGCTAACGTTATCCCTAATGAATACACTTCAGTTTTTTCATTATAAATAAACAGCCTGTTTGTTGCATGTTGTAATAATTCAGGAGCAATGAATTTTCGGGTACCATTTAACTCGGTTGTTTTAGCTTCTTTTGTGTTTTCATCTGTCATATCAAGAGAAATACCAAAGTCGATAAACGTGATTGTGTCTTGCTCTTTATCGTAGAGGATGTTTTCTGGCTTGATATCGCAATGTAGGATGGATTGATTATGCAACTCATTTAATGCATCAACAATTTTTTTCGCTATATCAATTTGTTTATTAAAACTGATAGCACGATTACCGATTAGTGTATTTAATGGCTGACCAGGTACATATTCTCTAACCACATAGCGTGTATCATGTTGCTCATCGTACCAATCCCATGTGGGCTGCCCCAATTTTTTTTGCGTGATTTGATCTCTTGTAATTTGATCACAAAGCGCTGTATTTTCTTTAGGATTCCGATACATTTTTACGACATAAAGCCGATCAGCAAAATTTTGGGCTAAGATGATGTCAAGAGTAGTTTGATTTTGAGCCATTTGGTTGCTTTGATATTCTCGGTGTCCTAAAGAATATTTGAGAATAAGAAAATATTGATTTTGGATTGTAAGAATTTTAAGCGCCGTTGTTGAGATTTCTGTGTAAAAAGATTCAATTGGATTACCAATTTTCTTCTTGTATGTTTCAAAATTTTCGTATGTTTCATCATAGTGTATGTATTCTTCAAGGTTTTTCCCATATTTTTCTTCACTTTTTTCTTCACGCTCTTGATTGATTTTCTTGAGAGTGTTTATGATTGTTCGGGCGAAACTTTTTTTTGCTTCACTTAGAAGAGAAATGTTTTCATTAGCAAGAGGAATATCAGGATTTACTTTATTTACCTTTGTTTTGGAAGGTGTATCAGATTCTTCGCCGCTCTTGTTTGTCTCATCCATCTCTGTTCTTTTTCTTTTGTTAGGCATTGCATCATTCCTCGCTTATTTTACTACTATTTATTAAGTGTAATAGAAAAACTGATTTTTTGATGTTCTGGAAGGCAAACAATTTTTAGCAATAAATCATAGACTAAGGATTAAAGTACGTGGTTATTTAGGAGGAGCGAGCGTTGGTATATTGCCTGGAAATACGTTACTATTATTTCCTTTTGATAAGCCCTTCTCATGACCATGCAAAACATTAGGAATTTTTCTATTATTGCCCATATTGATCATGGCAAATCCACACTAGCAGATCGTTTCATTCAGTTATGTGGGGGGTTGAGTGAGCGGGAGATGCAAGCTCAAGTGCTTGATTCTATGGATCTTGAACGAGAAAGAGGCATCACTATTAAAGCACATAGCGTCACCTTGCATTATAAAGCCAAAAATAATGAGACCTATCAATTAAATTTCATAGATACACCTGGGCATGTCGATTTTTCCTATGAAGTGTCTCGTTCCTTAGCAGCTTGTGAGGGAGCATTATTAGTGGTGGATGCAGGTCAGGGGGTGGAGGCGCAAACAGTAGCTGTTTGCTATACCGCTTTGGATCAAGGTTTAGCAGTGATTCCTGTATTAAATAAAATTGATTTGCCACAAGCAGACCCAGAACGAGTGATAAAAGAAATAGAGGAGATTATTGGATTAGAAGCAGGAAATGCTATTCGAATTAGTGCGAAACACGGCACAGGGGTGGAGGAATTATTAGAGCGCTTAATTGTTGATATTCCTCCGCCTGTTGGCAATCCTGAACATGCCTTGCAGGCACTCATCATTGATTCTTGGTTTGATCTTTATTTCGGCGTGGTTTCACTTGTTCGAGTTAAAAATGGTTTGCTAAAAGCAGGTGAGAAGTTACAAGTGATGTCAACAGGCCGGGCGTATGAAGTAACAGAAATAGGTGTTTTCACTCCGAAACGATTTGTTACTAATGTATTGCGTGCGGGAGAAGTAGGTTTTGTTATTGCTGGTATCAAAGATATTAATGGCGCGCCTGTGGGCGATACGCTCACGCATGCGCATCGTCCGGCAACTGAGATGTTGCCTGGATTTCGTCAAGTGAGACCACAAGTGTATGCTGGTCTTTTTCCTATTCGTTCTGAGGATTTTCCTGCGCTCCGCGAAGCACTTGGCAAGCTTCGTTTGAATGATGCAGCTTTATTTTTTGAGCCTGAATCTTCTGAAGCTTTAGGGTTTGGTTTTCGCTGCGGATTTTTAGGTATGTTGCATATGGAAATCGTTCAAGAAAGGCTTGAGCGCGAATATCATTTGGAATTGATTACAACTGCCCCTACTGTTGTATATGAAGTAGTCACGACAAAAGGAGAGATGTTGCGAGTAGATAATCCTGCTAAACTACCCCCTGTTAATCAAATTACCATTATTCGGGAACCCATTGCTAAGGCCAATATACTAGTACCTCAAGAACATGTGGGTAGTGTGATTACCTTGTGTGTGGAGCGACGTGGCTCGCAGAAAAGCATGTTGTATCATGGTAATCAAGTGGCATTGGTCTATGAATTACCCATGAGTGAAATCGTATTAGATTTTTTTGATCGACTAAAATCTGTGAGTCGGGGGTATGCTTCATTAGATTATGGTTTTTCCCACTTTCAAGAGGCAAATTTGGTAAAATTGGATATTCTCATTAATGGCGATCGTGTGGATGCTTTAGCCTCCATTGTGCATCAGGCACAATCACACATGCGTGGTCGCTTAGTGACTGAAAAATTACGCGAACTCATTCCGCGACAAATGTTTGATGTAGCGGTGCAAGCAGCGATTGGTGGCCATATTATTTCACGTCAAACGGTTAAGGCGATGAGAAAAAACGTAACAGCAAAATGTTATGGGGGGGATATTACTCGAAAACGGAAATTATTAGAGAAACAAAAAGAAGGTAAGAAGCGCATGAAACGATTAGGAAATGTAGACATTCCGCAAGAAGCTTTTTTAGCTGTTTTAAAAATTGAGAAAAAATAATATGAACTTTAATTTTGAATTAATTTTATTTTATGCAACGCTCCTTTCGGGCGCGATCGCTTTGCTTGATATTCTTTTTCTTCAGAAAAAAAGACAAGCAAAGAAAATTCCAATATGGATTGACTATGCACGCTCGTTTTTTCCAGTATTATTGATTGTATTTTTGTTGCGCTCATTTTTATTTGAACCTTTTCGTATTCCTTCCGGTTCGCTTGAACCCACTTTATTAGTCAATGAATTTATTCTGGTTAATAAATTTGATTATGGCATACGCTTACCTGTTATCCATCAAAAGATTATAGGTAAAAGCACACCTAAACGCGGAGACATTATCGTCTTTCGTTGGCCACCTAATCCTTCTCTCGATTTTATTAAACGTGTTATTGGGCTACCCGGTGATCGCATTCAATATGTCAATAAAGAATTGTACATTAACGATCAAAAAATCCCGCAAGATTTTTTACAGATGAATAGGGTGAATGATGAAAGTGGGGAGCTATGGCAGGCTACCGAAAAAGAAGAAAATTTATTCGGGGTGAAGCATAAAATTTATATTGATCCAGAAAAATTCAGTGGTAATTTTTCTGATATTGTTGTGCCGGATGGCATGTATTTTGTAATGGGTGATAATCGAGATAATAGTGCAGACAGCCGATTTTGGGGGTTTGTGCCTGATGAAAATATTATTGGCAAAGCGGTAGTAGTATGGATGAGTTGGGATAATAGCAAAACAAATATTCGGTGGAATCGATTAGGTAAGGTTATTCGCTAATGATGATTGAAGCATTATCTGCAAAACTTGATTATCAATTTAATCAAGTTAAATTTCTTAAAATTGCTTTAACACACCGTAGTAAAGGTGGTGAGCATAATGAACGTCTGGAGTTTTTAGGCGATGCGGTTGTTAATTTCGTGATTGCTGAAATCTTGTATCAACAATTTCCATCTGCAACAGAAGGTGAATTAAGTCGTTGGCGTGCAACATTAGTCAATCGCGATACGTTAGGCGATTTAGCAAAAGAATTTGATTTGGGTTGCTATCTTTATCTTGGTCCGGGTGAGCAGCGTAGTGGCGGCAGCATGCGTCACTCCATTCTTTCTTGTGCAATGGAAGCTGTGATTGGTGCAATTTATTTAGATGGTGGTTTTGATGCTGTGCGCGCAAAGATTTTGTCGTGGTATACACCATTATTACAATCATTATCTTCCGCAGCCAGTCATAAAGATCCTAAAACGCAATTGCAAGAATATTTGCAGGGCAAACGCTTAGGCTTACCAGTGTATCAAGTAGAAGGTACAGAAGGGCAAGCTCACAAACAATTATTTACTGTCAGTTGTCGAGTAGTAGGAATCGAGAAAAAAACCTTAGGGAAAGGCACCAGCCGACGTCGTGCAGAACAAGAAGCCGCTCACATGATGTTAGAGGTCTTGAAAAAATGACAATCACGCATTCTGGCATGGTGGCTATCATTGGGCGGCCTAATGTTGGTAAATCCACATTATTAAATTGTTTGTTGAATCAAAAACTGAGTATTACCTCATCCAAACCACAAACGACACGTTGGCAAATATTAGGTATTAAAATAATTGATTGCGCGCAAATCATTTATATAGACACACCAGGGTTACATTCAGTAGAAAAACACGCGATGAATCGTTACATGAATCGTATAGCGCGTTCTGTTCTCTTGGATGCAGATCTTATTATTTTCATGATGAATGCAACCGGTTGGCAAGATGACGATGAGCTTGTTTTAAAAAAATTACAGAATCTCACGAAGCCCGTCTTATTAGCGATCAATAAAGTTGATTTACTCCAAGATAAAACAAAATTACTACCGATGATTGAGCAATTACACGAGCGATATCCTTTCACTCATATCATTCCTATTTCAGCATTAAAAGTAGAAAACATTGCCTCATTAGAAATGGAAATTATTCGGCTGTTGCCTAAAGGGCCGCAACTTTATCCGGATGATCAAATCACAGATAAAAGTATTCGTTTTCAAATTGCTGAAGTTATTCGTGAAAAAATTATTCAAACAACAGAAGAAGAATTACCTTATGCCACGACCGTTGAAATTGAACAACTGGAGCAAGGCAATAAACTTACAACGATTAGCGCTATTATTTGGGTGGAACGACAAGGCCAAAAAGCAATCATGATTGGTAAGCAAGGTGCACAACTTAAAAAAATTGGTACACAAGCAAGGCGTGATATTCAGAATATTTTACAACGGAAAGTATTTTTGCGTCTTTGGGTAAAAGTAAAAGAACATTGGACAGATGATGAACGTGCGTTAAAGAGTTTGGGTTATGAGTAACAAACGTGTTTTTTTGCAACCCGCTTATGTATTACATCGCAGGGCTTATCGTGAAACAAGCTTTTTAGTGGAATTGCTAACTCAAGAATACGGACGTTTAACGGTTGTAGCACGTGGTGTGCGTAAAGCATATTCCAGTACAGCAGGATTATTGCAACCCTTTTTTCCCTTGTTGGTGTCATGGGGTGGTCAGGGGGAACTCATGACCTTGTACGCCGTTGAAGCAAAAAAAGAAGCGTTGCATTTGCGAGGCGAATGCTTATTTGCGGGATTATATTTAAATGAATTATTGATGTATTTATTACAGAAATGGGATGCGCAGATTTCACTTTTCATAACGTATGAAAAAACATTGTTTGCATTACAAGCCGGGTTAGATCCTGCAATATTGCGCTCGTTTGAGCAGTGTTTATTTAAAGAATTAGGTTATGGCGTGTTGCCGCAATCTGATTTATCCTTACACCAAGCATTTTTACCTCATCACTATTATCGATTTATTTTTGAACAAGGATTTATGCTAAGTAAAATGACAGATAGGTTGGGCCAAACGAATTTATTTTCCGGTAAAAATTTAATCGCGATTGTTAAAGAAGAATGGAATGAGGATGTATTGCGTGATGCTAAACGGTTAACCTATTTGATATTGGCAGCATTGTTAGGTGGGAAGCAACTCCATAGTCGGCAATTATTGGTTTACTGAACGAATGAAACGGCCTCTCTTAGGTGTGAACATTGATCATGTCGCAACATTGCGACAAGCTAGAGGTACGCGTTACCCGGACCCCGTGGAGGCCGTATTTATTGTAGAACATGCAGGTGCAGATGGCATTACAGTACATTTACGGGAAGACAGACGACACATTCAAGAACGAGATATTGAGCTCATTCAAGCGATCTCTGTGACGCGATTGAATTTAGAAATGGCAGTGACTGATGCCATGATTTGTTATGCAGAGAAAATCAAACCAGAACACTGCTGTTTTGTACCCGAAAAACGTGAAGAGTTAACGACAGAAGGTGGGTTAGATGTGCTTGCTCAAGAATCAAGAATCAAGGAAGCTTGCCAATCTTTGAAAAAAGAGGGAATAGAAGTATCCCTTTTCATTGATCCAGAGATAAATCAAATTGAAGCGGCACAACGCTGTGAGGTGCCTGTGATTGAGATTCATACAGGTGCTTATGCAGACGCGCAAACAGAGCGTGAACGTGAATATGAATTACATCGTGTGATAAAAGCGGTGCAATTTGCGCATCAAGCTTCATTGATAGTCAATGCTGGCCATGGATTGCACGATCAGAATGTGCAAGCAATCGCGCGCATTTCTGAAATAAATGAATTAAATATTGGCCATGGTATTATTGCAAGATCGATTTTTGTAGGATTATCTCAAGCTGTTCGTGAAATGAAAAATTTGATATTAGCAGCGAGGAGCCACTCATAACATGACCATCCGAACTCGTTTTTCTCCTAGTCCAACAGGTATGATCCATTTAGGCAATGCACGCGCAGCATTATTCAGCGCTCTTTTTGCAAAAAAAAACAATGGTGTTTTTATTTTACGTATAGAAGATACTGATATAGCTCGTTCAGAAGAACGCTATATTGAATCACTACAAGATGATTTACATTGGTTAGGAATAAAATGGCAAGAAGGTTTAGGAGTCGATGGTGCATACGGACCTTATCGACAATCACAGCGACAAACTATTTATAATAATTATTTTACTCAACTACAAGAAAAAAATTTAGTTTATCCTTGTTTTTGTACCGACCAAGAATTATTACTATCGCGTAAATTACAATTATCACGCGGGCAAGCTCCGCGTTATGCTGGGGTTTGTCGCCGATTAACTGCTGAAGAAGTAGAAAAACGTATTCAAGCTGGGAAAAAACCCGCTTGGCGATTTATCGTGCCAGAACATGTGATGATTGAATTTATAGATTTGGTAAAGGGGCCACAACAATTTAACAGTAGTGACATAGGCGATTTCATTATTCGTCGAGCAGATGGTAGTGCACCATTTTTATTTTGTAATGCAATTGATGATGCCATGATGAAGATTTCACATGTGATTCGGGGTGAGGACCACGTTGCTAACACGCCACGGCAAGTGTTGTTATTTCAAGCGCTTCGGTTACCCATACCTCATTATGCGCATCTATCATTAATCGTAGGGGGAGATGGCGCACCACTTTCTAAACGACATGGTAGTTATAGTCTTCATGATTTGCGTAGCAGCGGATTTTTAGCAAGCGCTATTTTAAACTATTTAGTGCGTTTAGGACACACCTCTGATGTGCAGGCGCTTTTATCATTTGATCAATTAGCCGCCTATTTCCATTTAGATAAATTAAGTAAATCGCCAGCACGTTTTGATTTATCGCAATTAATGTATTGGCAGAAAACAGCTGTACAAGCATTAGATAGTGCATCTGCTGTACGTTGGTTGGGTAAAGAAGCATTAAGCCAAGTGCCTGACAATAGAATGTCTTTATTTATTGAAACCGTGCAAGCTAATATTGAATTCCCTACAGATGCATTAGAATGGGCAAAAATATTTTTCCATGAACAAGTTACGCTAACTGATGAAACACAACACATTATCCAAGAAGCAGGCGAGCAATTTTTTGTTGAGGCGGAGCAGGCGGTGGATAAATATGGTATCGAACTACCTCTTATTTTAAATGATATGAAGCAAACGTTAGGAATAAGCGGTAAAAAATTATTTATGCCTTTGCGGGTTGCTTTAACCGGGAAAATACATGGACCAGAACTTCTGCATATTGCCAAATTGCTTGGTCCAGAAAAAATGAAACACCGCTTAGGAAGAGCGGTGCGAGTGGCAAATGGTGAAGCCTCATGCTAAAAATATTTAATACGCTCGCGCGCGAAAAAGAAATTTTCCAACCGATTCATCCAGGAAAAGTAGGCGTGTATATGTGCGGGGTAACCGTTTATGATTATTGTCATATTGGTCATGCGCGTACATATGTTTCTGCAGATGTCATTGTTCGCTATTTGCGATGGCGTGGTTATGCTGTCAATTATGTGCGTAATATTACCGATATCGATGATAAAATTATTAAACGTGCTCATGAAAATAAAGAAGAAGTCAGTGCGCTTACGCATCGTTTTATTCAAGCCATGCATCAGGATTTTACCGCTTTACAATTAACTCAGCCTGATCAAGAGCCTCGTGCTACAGCTTATATTCCACACATGATTACACTTATTCAGAAAATAATTGCAAGCGGCCATGCTTATGTTGCAGATAATGGCGATGTATACTTTAATGTGCGTCGTTTTTCAGATTACGGATGTCTTTCTCACCATGATATAGATCAATTAGAAAGTGGCGCACGTGTGGATGTGACAGATGTGAAACGTGATCCATTGGATTTTGTGTTATGGAAATTAGCTAAACCCGGTGAACCCAAATGGGATTCGCCCTGGGGGGAAGGTCGGCCAGGTTGGCATATTGAATGTTCTGCAATGGCTATGGATTTATTAGGTGAACAATTTGATATTCATGGTGGTGGGCGCGATTTAATGTTTCCTCATCATGAAAATGAAATTGCTCAATCCGAAGTGGTTATCAAGAAAAAATTTGTAAACATTTGGGTGCACGGTGGGTTTTTACAAATTGAAAAAGAAAAAATGTCTAAATCGCTAGGAAATTTTATTACTATTCGTGATGTATTAGCAAAGCATGAACCAGAAACGTTACGTTATTTGTTACTAGCAAGTCATTATCGTAGCCCTTTGGTTTATACCGATGAGGCATTGCAGCAATCACATCAATCTTTAACGCGTTTTTATACTGCGCTACGTTTTTTACCACCAGCAACACGATCAACAGGAACCCTATTTGAACAAAAATTCATTGAGGCAATGGATGACGATTTTAATACCCCGGTTGCTTTATCTGTATTGTTTGAATTGGCTCATGATATTCAACGATTGCGTGAAAAAGATAGTCATCAAGCTGCAGAACAGGGGGCACTGTTACATTATTTAGCAGGTGTATTAGGTATTATTCAAGCCAATCCGGAGGTATTTTTTCAATCGGGTACACCCATCGATATGGCTAAAATTGAAGCACTGATTGCTGCACGTCAAGTGGCACGTGCCAATAAAAATTGGTCAGAAGCTGATCACATTCGGCAAGAATTATTAGGAATGGGTATTGTGATTGAAGATGGGCCAGAAGACACAAGCTGGAAGCGGAATATTTAATACTTTCTTCAGCGGGAGCCGCTGAGTGGTTTACAGATCGTTTGCTTTATAACGTTTAATGTATTATGATGCAACCCAAATTATGTTACCTAACAATGAAGAGGTGAGAAATGCTTGGTCGCAAAAATGAAAATGTATTGAGCAAAAATGAAAGTATATTTAGCCGTGCGTGGAGACAAACTTACCCAGTAGATGGCATTCATTTTGAAAGTATAGCTATAGCGAGAAAAAAACTAGGAGTAGTAAAAGGAGAAATACAATATGCGGGAGAAATACAATACAAGCGACTTATTTCAGTAAATGGCGCAAAGCTTTCTTTTAAAGAAGATGGTAGCGAGTTTCTTGTTGTATCTGAAGCAGCAGTGAAAGCAATGCAATATGTGCAAGATCCACTCACCAGGCTAACAGCCTTTTTAGGCATGCCCAATCGTATGCTTGATCCTAACTCGATGCAATCATGGGGAAATATTTTCAAAAATTTCACAGGTTGGCAAGATAACGTTTCTCGTGGTAAGCAAGTTGTTAACGGGTTACTCATTGTGCCTAGAGTTCTTTTGAATTCAATTAGCATGCCTTTTAAACTTGCTATTAATACTGCCAAATTGGGTGCTGAACTTTTACCTTTATTGGCTACTGAGGGCTTACAATTAGCAGCAGCTCGTGCTAAAACAAACGGCTCTCTCAAGCAGGCACTCGCTTTACGTATGCTTTCTTGGATTCCGGACAGCATTTATTATCTGGCTAGGCCAATTACTTCACCTATTCAAAATGTGAGAGATTTGTGGAATAACGAGAGACCGCTGGAAGCGCTCACATCTATTTTTATAACAGGTCTTGCTTATATTTTCTTATTCCCGCTCGCAGTAAAAGCTATTGCTGCAACTGTGCTGCCTGTTGTAGCTACGCATTTACCAACAGTCATGAGCCATTTACCTGGTTGGTTAGCGCGGGCTACCTCACCAGTATTAGATCAATTGAGTAAGGCATGGGCAGTTGTGGCAAGTAATTCTTCTGTTGTTGGTCTAATTATTGGTAATGCTCTACCCACTATTGGAAATTTAGTTGATTATGTTGCTTCAAAATTTAGTAATTTGCTGCGGGCTTCTGGGCATGTAAAACCTGCTAATAAAAAACCAGCGGTAGTAAGTCAAGAAGAAGTAGAAAGAGCGGCACAAGAACAAGCGAGCGTATCACAAGAACAAGAAAGAAAGAGACAGGAGAAGAAGACGGCGGAAAAAGACGAGCGGAAAGCAGAAAGAAATAGACGAAAAGAAAAAGAAGCGGAAGCGAAAAAAATAGCCAAACAGCTGGCTGATGAAGCAGAAAAAAAGAAACAGGAACAGGAAAAAGCTAACGACCATCCTGAGGTAGCATTGCAGCCAGAGCAACCTCTATCAAATTCCAATGCTAAGGTTTTTCAAGCATTAGCAAAAGAAAATGGCGCACCAGCACCAGTAGTAAATGATGCAGCACCAGTAGTAAATGATGCAGCACCAGTAGTAAATGATGCAGCACCAGCAGTAGATGATGCAGCACCAGCAGTAGATGGTGGTGTAATAATAGGTAATCTTGATCAAGATCGAGAATATACAGGCATAAGAAAAAGCAGCGGTATGTGATGTAAATTCCTTACTTAGGATGATTGTCCATCAAGTGAAAAAGGCACCTATAATGGTGCCTTTTTTATTTGTATAGGGTATACGGCTATAAGACGGCGCTTCGCGTGGATCCTCGATACAAGAAGGATGATATATTGACAATTAATATCAATTTGATATAAGTAATGTAT
>MGXW01000022.1 GCA_001801495.1 Gammaproteobacteria bacterium RIFCSPHIGHO2_12_FULL_37_34 | reverse complement strand
CCATCACAGGAAACAAATTGACTTTACCCCTATTTTTAGAAAAACCGGTGATAGTCATGGGTGAAATTACAGTCTGTGGGGTGATTGGTGCCTGGGGTGATTTGCCCGGTGAAGAAAAATCCGACATAGAATGCCATAAAAATGGAGGATAACATCAGAAAAAGAGAACATAGAAATTTACGGCGGGAGAATTGTCAACAGCCCCTACTCTAAATAAACGCTTTTCCATATTTCAAAACAGGCAATCCAAGATGTTTGGCGATACTCTGACCTATATCGGCAAATGTTTCGCGTACACCAATTGGCCCTGGTTGGATTGATGGGCCAAATGCAATAACCGGAACATATTCACGGGTATGATCTGATCCAGACCATGTCGGATCACAGCCATGATCCGCTGTAATAATTGCCATGTCTCCAGCACGTAACACTTTTTCAAACTGAGGCAACCAGGTATCAAAATCTTCTAATGCTTTTGCATAACCCACTACATCGCGTCTGTGGCCATACACCATATCAAAATCGACTAAATTAACAAAAGTTATGCTACGATTGGGTGCATGTTGCGCTTGCCCAATAAATGCAGCAAATAAAGCTTTATTGCCATCGGCTTTTATTGTCTTAGTAATGCCACGATGCGCATAAATATCTGCCACTTTGCCAATTGCAATAACCTCCCCCCCATGCTGCACTAAATCATCTAATAAAGTTGGCGCAGGTGGAGGAGTAGCATAATCACAACGATGCGCTGTACGATAATAATGTCCTGGTGTTCCTAAAAAAGGCCGCGCAATCACGCGGCCAATATTGTATGGATCCACCAATTCGCGCGCGATTTCACAAATAGTATAAAGATGTTGCAAACCAAATGTTTCTTCATGCGCTGCAATTTGAAAAACACTATCGGCAGAAGTATAAACAATGGGTTTACCCGTTTGCTGATGTTCCTCACCTAATTCATTAATAATGACTGTTCCTGATGCATGTTTGTTGCCTAATACACCAGGAAGTTGTGCACGGACAATAAAAGCATCTATTAATTCTTTTGGAAAGCTAGGATAAGCGGGTGGAAAATACCCCCATTCAAATAAAACGGGTACACCAGCCATTTCGAAATGGCCACTTTGCGTGTCTTTTCCTAAGCTCATTTCTTTTGCACAACCATAGGCTGCTTGAATAATGATTGAATCATCTAACCCAGGAATGGGTGTATTTGGACTAGATGTGATGGCTGCGCCATTTAATCCCAAGCGAGTAAAGTGTGGAAGATGAAGGGGGCCAGAACGCGTATTAGGCTGATCTGCTTTACCTTGTTTGCAATATTCTGCAATATGCCGCAAGGTGTTTGCGCCAACATCACCATATTGTTCGGCATCAGGTGTTGCGCCTAGTCCGAATGAATCCAGCATAATAATAAATGCGCGCGGCATGTTTTTTCCTGTGCAATGTCAGAAAATACTAAAACTCTTCAGACAAATAGCAATAAACAATCACTTTTTTTTATTCACAACAGAAAGCTCCGAACTGTAATACGGATGATTACAATGTTTAGCTGTTCGCTCTAAACACAAAGGAATATTCGTTATAATAGCATCCCACGGCACATAATATTTTCCTGCATGATCTTTTAATATAATTGTTATTTGATTAAGTTCTTTCACATCCTGATAGACATTACTGTAATCGCGATGCAAGCGTTTTGCCAATTGTCTGATACTAACTTTTCCTAAGGTATGCAATACCTGCAATAGCTCCAAACGCCTCGGGCTCAGTGTTTTCATCAACATAATCGCACTTTCAAAACTGACTATTTCCATTGGTGTTGTAAATCGTTTTCCTCGCTCCACCTTGTTCCAAATATCTCTAAATTTAGACAAAGATTGCTCTAGTGTGCTTACTTGTATTGTTAAACATTTTTTATTCATGCTTAGCCCTCTTTTTGAGATACTGCATCACATCTCGATAAAAATCTTCAAGCAATGTATCTTTATCAACAAATAAATATTCGATTTCTTTATCACCAATATGTTTATGATCTCCCTTACCTGTTTCGTTATCATACCGTACGATACAATGTCTTTCGTTATCACAATAATAAAGCCTATATTTATACCCATGAGGACGATCTTTCGTTTTATTGGGCAACTCCCATAAAACCAACTCTAAGATTGAGCCATCTTCAAATTGAAGTTTCTCTTTATATAGAAGCCTAGCCTTCATATCTAAATTATACCATATGGTTTAAATTATACAATAAAAACAGTTGATGGAGAGAGACAAATAGCCATATGCAGATGTCTTTTTAAACATCTGATGCCGAAACACTTCGAGTATACGTTTCGCGAATAAACAGTGTGACAATCAATGCGATAACAAAGGCAACAGGCATAATCATCATGGCTAAATCAAAATCACGCGCTGTGAAAACTGTCATTCCTCTTATTACCTTATGCGTGCCACTTTGTTGCATAATCCACCCAAAAAAAGGTTGGAAAATAAAACCACTTGCCATAATACAAATAGAAGCGATGCTAACTGCTGTACTCGTTAAATAAATAGGGTTAAGCTCTGCAATAGTCGGATAAGATAATACTTGTGAACTTGTAACCAAACCAATTAATAAAAATAAAACAATAATCGACTGCAACGATAAATCAGGCATATACATTAATACAAATATAACAATAAGTGACAAGACAGCGCCCACTATCATCGGCAATACTCGGCGTCCGATTTTATCTGAAAACCAACCAAAAAGCGGTGAACCTAAAATAACACCGATGAAAAACATGGTGGTAGCATAAGAGGCTTGTACCAAGGTCACATGACGAACAGCAACAAGATAATGCATGCCCCATAATGCTCCTAATAAAAAAACAGGCAAATTCATGAACGATGTATAAATGCCACCCCACCAATTTTGTGGATTGAGCGCCGCTAATTTAATACAACGCCACAAACCTAAACTCTGTAAATGTTGTTGGTCCGCTTTCGCTTCTTCTTGTGCATCGGGGGGTCTATCTTGCACAATGAAAGCAATTGCCAGATAAATAATAATGCCAAGGGAAGCATCAATCAAAACAGCATTCCGCCAACCGTTCGCATATTCAACCAATAATGCAAACGGTGTTTGCGCAACTAATCCTCCTAACATCGCCATGACAACCACAATACCAGTTACAAATGCCATACGATGCGGAGAAAACCAACGTGAAGCGATACGAATGCAACTCAAAAAACAAAATGATGCGCCTGCTCCTACTAAAAATCGTCCAAAACCAGCCATCATCACGCTTTTTGATAAAGCAAAAATAAACGTTCCAATGGTACAAATAGCTACCGCAAATAAAAGTAATTTTTTGGTAGAGTAACGATCAAGCATATTTCCTGCAGGAAAAAGAAAAATAGCATTCGCATAAAAATACATGGAAGCAAGCTGCCCTAATTGCGCAGGATTTAAACCAAAATCCCGCATGAGTGGCTCATCAATTGCGTTAAAAAGATTAAGTTGAATGAATTCATAAAAAAAGAATAAGGATGCAGTGAGTGTTACCATCCATGCTAGTGTTGTATGTACCGTTTTTTCATGGTAAGAAGGATGCGACATAGCGCCATTTTCCAAAAAATAATTTCATTGTAAACATAAGTTGATAGGTATACTAGCCATTTCATTGGCTAAAAAACAAGGACCACCTCGTAACAACCATAGCCAAGAGCAAGATCATCGTGGAATTAAGCGCATCACAAATCCGATGATGGGATTCAATTCCTGCAATGACTAGCTTATTTCTTTGCATCGCCATATTTCAGTCTGGCTTCTTACTACATCATTCAACGAATTTAGATCTGCATAACGTTGTCTTAACCAAGTAGCATCATTTTTGCGTTCTGTCGCCATTCCATAGATTTGTCCTAATGCATTTTGACTACCGAGATTAGCAGCATAGGATTCCAATTGATCGCATGTATTTATAATGTCATCTGCTATTGGAATAGTTGTTTGTTGTATAGGATCAATTAATATCGCTTCTAAGCCATAGCGAGCTGCACGAAATCGATTGACAAGATAAGTGAGATAAATATCTCTAGATAATGTAGGACGCTTATCTAAAAGCCAACAAGCCAATGCTTGTGCATAGACTGCAAGCTCTACCGCTTTTTTCACCGTAAGAGGTGTATCACAAATCCGCAACTCAATTGTACCGAATTCTGGTTTTGGACGAATATCCCAATAAAAATCTTTCATGCTTTTAATAATTCCGAGCTTGACCATTTTTTCAAAATAGGTTTCAAACTTTTTCCAGGAAAGAATCCAAGGCGGCGTTCCATTCAAAGGGAAGGCACTGATGACAGCTAAACGTGAGCAATCGAAAGATGTATCAACATCTTGATGAAAGGGTGATGCTGCTGAAAGTGCGATAAATTGTGGCAAATATCGCGCCATAGCATGGCATAAATAAAGAGCGTCATCGGCACTTACACATCCAATATGGATATGTTGGCCAAATACAGTAAATTGTTTTGCTAAATAACCATATTGTTCCGAAAAACTTGCAAAGCGCTCTATTTGAAAAATTCTTTGTTCTCTCCATTTTTGAAACGGATGCGCACCTCCGCCACATATACCAATGTGTGTTTGATCAGCTTCTTCTACAAGAGCATTTCTTAATATTGTTACTTCATTTAACAGTGCCGTATACGATGAATGTACAGATGAATTGAGTTCAATCATCGATTGAGTTATTTCAGGCTTGATTGCACCTGTATGTAGCACCTCAGATAAGCGACGCAAAAAATCTTTAGCTTCCATCACTAAATTGAAATGATGCAAATCAACGAGTTGCAGTTCCAACTCAATTCCTATTGTCAACGACTCGCTTTTTTTAAAAGGCACTAACGTATCTATCAAAAAGACTCCTAACGAGATTCAACGGTTGCTTCACCTGTTTTAATAAAAGCAATTTGGACCGCAATAGGTCCTAAAATATAAAGGATAGCAACAGCGGCTGTGATAATCGTAAGCAATTGATGGCTAAAATTTGGATTAAAATAGACTAGTCTGTTAGACATGCCTATCGCTAGCTCTGCCATGGGTGCCAAGGTGAAGCCCAGCGCTAATGCTTGTTGTTTAGTTAGACGGCTTGCACCACTAAATATCAAAACGCCAATCATTTTTGCCAATATTTTTACAAAAAGAAATGCCAGGACGATCCACGTAGCCTGCCATAAACCCTGAAATTTTAAATATACGCCTGTTACAACAAATAGGAGGACAAAAAATAACCGAGCTAACCAACCAAAAGCTACCTCTGTTAATCTATGGTTGCGATCAAGATTTCTTGCTGCAACACCAAATGTGAATAATGTCAACATTGTTGAAAGATTAAGCGAGATAGCTAAACCTATACCTAGTGCTACAGCTCCAACAAAAAGAATAAATTGGCTTTCTTTATTTTTACCTGTTAAGCGAGAAAGGCAAATTGTTATAATAAATATGATTAAGCCTAAAATCACAGATCCCAATAACCGATAAGTAATATGCTCAGATATAATCTGTGGTGTGGAGCTTTTAACATGTGTTACTGGCAAGAGTATTGTAAATAATATAAGCGAAAATAAATTGTTAAGGCTGGTCAGCATCATCGTGCGGCGTGTGATAGGTCCTTCAGATGAAATATCATGTGCAACCATCATGACAACTGCAGGCGATGTTGCTGTTGCAATCGTTGCAGCCAATGCTGATGGTAACCACGGGAATTTAAACAGATGCAAGATTGCAAATACTAAACTGAAAGTAAAGCAGGATTCTGTGATTGCCATGGGTAATAATCCACGATCATGTCGTAACCAACTAAAATCGAGGTGTCTTCCCAAATCAAATAAAATAAGTCCTAAAGCAATGTCTACAAAAAAGCTAGCATCAGCAAGCGCTGATGGTGTGGCAATATTAAATCCGTTAGGCCCAACTAAAAATCCAACGGCAATATAGCCAGAAATTCTTGGCAACAAACGAGTGGCTTTTGCAATTTCACCACCTAGCAATCCTAGTAATAAAGTCAACCCAAATAAAACAATTGGATTGAAATGTATAGGAAAATGTGGAAGAAAATGCATTATTCATACCTCAGATTGGCTTCTATTTTGAGTAAAGTTGTAAGCGTATTTCCTCTAGACGCAACTATGCCACTAATGCATAAAACTGTTCAAACGCATGTGAGTTTGCAATGTTAACATGCTCACCACTCTACAGCATTCATTTTCCTAAGATTTCATTCACCAGTTGGCTTGCGCCTATACGAAAAGTATGCGGCATAACCCACTCTGCACCCATTATTTGTTCTGCTAATTGAATATACTGAACCGCTTGCGATATGGATCGGATACCACCTGAGACTTTTAACCCAACAGTCCGCTTTAATTGAGCACTGATATGTTTGATTACTAATAACATCACAGCAGCCGCTTCAAGTGTGGCGCCCTGTGCAATTTTTCCAGTAGATGTTTTCACAAAATCAGCGCCTGCTATCATTGCTTCGTAAGAAGCATCCGCAATGATGGCAGGATCATTTAACGCACCCGTCTCTAAAATAACCTTCAATGTTGCACTCACACCACAAGCTGCTCGAGAAGCGCTAATAAAATGGTGCGCATAGTCTCGCTCCCCAGCAAGATAACGCTCATAAGGAAATACCATATCAATTTCTTGCACGCCATCTTCCAATGCTTGGTTTATTTCAAGTAATACAGATTCTAACGAGGAAGATCCGTGAGGAAAATTGACTACAGTCGCTACTTTAACCGGTGTATTTGCAAATTGCGCAACCGCCAAACGAATAAATCGCGGATAAATGCAAACTGCTGCAACATGTCCATATGTTGTGTTTGCCTTTTCAAAAAGAGAAATGATATTTTCTTCGGTATCATTTTCATTTAGGCTAGTCAAATCGATAAAAGAAAACATGCGCTGCAACATCACAGGTGTGATAGATGCTGGTTTTAACGCTTGAATATAGCCATCGATTGCTTTCATCCATTGCATGCAAATTCTACTTTAAAAATAAAGCGCGCTAGCTCCTTTAATAAACTCAGGGATTAGTTTAGTTAATTTACGCGCTGCGATTTCACCAAATTGTAAAGTACCTTCATGTGAAAGCTTTTCTTTACTCAAACCAGCGGCTGCATTAGTAATAGCAGCAACGCACGCAACACGCATACCACAATGCCGCGCAATAATGACTTCAGGCACAACAGACATACCCACTGCATCCGCACCCCATTGTTTAAAAGCACGAATTTCTGCGGGTGTTTCAAATGAAGGGCCTAATGTGGAAATATAAACACCTTTATGCAATAGAATATTTAACTTGGTAGCTGCCGCCACCATCACCTCCTGTAAACCATTGTCATAAGCATTTTCCATAGCAACAAATCGAGGACCAATACTCTCATCATTTGGACCAACAAGCGGATTGCCCGGATGAAAATTAATGTGATCTGTAATCATCATTAAATCGCCCGCTTTTGCTTCTTCACGCATCGAGCCTGCTGCTCCTGTCACAATAAAAATGTTACATCCTAGATTTTTTACAATGCGAACCAAGATGCGAATGGCTTCATATGACACACCTTCATACAAATGCAAACGACCACGCAAGCAAACAACAGGCACCTCCCCCAAATATCCCATCACTAACAAAGAAGCATGGCCAACAATCGACCCACTTTGTAATCCAGGAATAGCTTGATAAGGAATAGAAACAGGATTAGAAATTTGTTCTGCTAAGGCTGAAAGTCCTGATCCCAAAATCATACCAATTTTAGGCACAAATCCTTTAGGAGCATAGCGTTGTATAACTTGCATCACCTCAGCCATTGTGAGTGGCATACGATTTCTCCTTTACTTCCGCACTCATCCAAGCAACTGCAACATCGAGCATTCGATTGGAAAAACCCCATTCGTTATCATACCAAGCCAACACCTTCACCAAATTGCCAATGACTTTTGTTCCAAACGTATCAAAAATAGCTGAAGCAGGATGATGATTGAAATCAGCTGAAACTAATTCTTCTTCATTTAATGCAAGCACACCTTTCATCGAACCATTTGCAGCTTGACGAATAATCGCATTAATTTCATCAACAGTCGTTTGGCGTTTTGCTTCAAAAGTAAGATCCACTAACGATACATTAATTGTTGGTACACGAACGGCAAAGCCATCCAATTTACCATTTAGTTCAGGTAACACTAAACCTACAGCTGAGGCAGCGCCTGTTTTGGTTGGAATAATCGATTGAGTTGCAGAACGAGCACGACGCAAATCACTATGATACACATCCAATAAACTTTGATCGTTGGTAAAAGCATGCACAGTATTCATTAAACCACTTACCATACCCACTGTTTCATGTAGCGGTTTAACTACCGTAGCCAAACAATTGGTCGTGCAGGATGCATTAGAAATAACAGTATCGGTTGCGCCAAGCACACTATCATTCACACCATACACAATCGTTGCATCTACACCTGTTGCTGGTGCTGAAATAATAACTTTCTTTGCGCCGGCTTCAATATGCGCAGATGCTTTTTCCTTACTGGTAAATAAACCAGTACACTCAAAGACAATATCGATATGAAGTTCCTTCCAAGGAAGTTTTTTGGGATCACGTTCAGCAACAACTTGAATTTTATCACCATTAATGACCATATCTTTTCCAACAATAGATACTTCGCCAGGAAACTTTCCGTGTGTGGTATCATACCGTGTGAGATGAACATTCGTTTTTACATCCCCCAAATCGTTAATGGCTACAATTTGAATATCTTGATGTAATTTTTTTTCATAATGCGCCCGTAAAATGTTACGGCCAATTCGGCCATAACCATTAATTGCAATTCGAATGGACATGTTATGTTTACTCCTTATCTGTCACTCATTTGTGCACTGCATTTGCAAATGATGTTTCACTGTGGCAGCAGCATAAATCGTTTCTTTCGTAACATCAATAATATGTTCAACTGTAAACCCACAATCGCGAAACACGTCTTTTGCTGGTGCAGAAGCGCCAAACCGATCTAAACCAATAATTTTTCCTTGAGGACCAACAAAGCGATACCAATAGCCACTAGAAGCTGCCTCAATAGCAATTTTTGCTGCCACCGTATCAGGTAAAACTTCATCACGATAATCTTGGTCTTGCATAAGAAAAGTATCTGTGGATGGCATAGAAATAACACGCACATAAATCTCCAACAATTTTAATTGTTGAGCTGCATCTACTGCTAAAGCGACTTCTGAACCAGTCGCAATTAAAATAGCATCGGGTTTACCTTGAGCGCAATCTAATAAAATATAACCACCACGTTGAATTAAACTCAACTGTTGTGGACTACGTTCTTGATAAGCCAATGTTTGGCGAGAAAATAATAAACAACTCGGCCCTTGTCGCTCAATTGCTTTTTGCCAAGCAATTGCTGTCTCTACTGTATCGCAAGGACGCCAAATAGATAGGCCTGGCATAAGGCGTAAACCAGGCAATTGCT
>MGXW01000021.1 GCA_001801495.1 Gammaproteobacteria bacterium RIFCSPHIGHO2_12_FULL_37_34 | reverse complement strand
ATTTTTTGGCAATTTTAATAAGCGTGGCAACATAAACTTGTCCTCGGACCATACTCCGAAATTGTACGCCATTTTCGGAGTATGGTCTACATACTTGGTTGGCTTGCGGTCCGATTGACCTTCATTCAATTCTTTTGTATTCTTTGGACATTCACGAGCCTATACTTGTATAATTTATGTCCCTTGATCAATCTCTTACTTTCACGCTTTATCAAATTGGCGCTATTCAATTTGGTGAATTCAAATTAAAAAATGGGCAACTATCATCTATTTACATCGACTTAAGAAAAATTATTTCTTACCCTGATCTCTTGAGAAAAATAGCACACGCCCTCTGGGAAAAAATTAGCTCTTATCCATTCGATTTTATTTGTGGTGTACCTTACACCGCCTTACCTATTGCAACCTGTATTTCTCTCGAACAAAACATTCCCATGGTCATGCGTCGTAAAGAAAAAAAAGATTATGGTACAAAACAAATTATCGAGGGAGTATTTCAACCGGGGCAATCTTGTATCGTTATTGAAGATATTATCACAACGGGTAGCAGTCTCTTAGAAACAGCTCGTGATTTAGAACAAGCCGGATTAAAAGTAAACGATGTGATTGCTTTCATTGATCGCGAACAAGGCGGAAGAGAAACACTAGCAAAGCATTATACTGTTCATTCTGTGTTATCATTGTCTGTTATTTTACGTGCTTTATTCCATTCAAATCTGTTAAATTCAACAGAACGTAAACTGGTTGAACAACTTTTAATTGAGAGATCTGCTTAACATGTCCCCTTTATCCTATACAGAACGCGCAAAATATTGCCTGTCTTCTATCGCCAGACGCTTATTAGAATTATGCGATGAAAAAGAAACAAATCTTATTTTATCAGCCGATGTCACTTCTACCGAGCAATTACTCACTTTAGCTAATCAACTTGGTCCCGAAATTTGCTTACTCAAAACACATATCGATATTGTTGAAGATTTTACTCCTTATCTTACTTTGGAATTAGGAAAGCTTGCTCATAAACATCGTTTTTTAATATTTGAGGATAGAAAATTTTCTGACATTGGCAACACAGTTAAACAACAATATGCGGGCGGAATGTATCATATTGCTGAATGGGCCGACATCACCAATGCTCATAGTCTACCTGGGCCTGGTATGGTTGAAGGTCTTGCTGAAGTAGGTCGTAAAAAAAATCGTGGGCTCGTGTTGGTCGCTGAAATGAGCTCAATTGGCGCTTTAACTAACGAAGAATATTTAAAAAATACTTTAAAAATTGCCGAACAATTTGCTGATTTTGTCATTGGGTTTATCACACAACACGCGCTTTCTGCTGATCCCCATTGGATTAATATGACGCCAGGCGTCAAGTTACAAGAAGGAAAGGATAAATTAGGCCAGCAATATATTACCCCTGAAAAAGCTATCATTGAACATCACGCTGATTTGATTATTGTTGGTCGAGGTATTATTGCAGCAGCTGATCCAGTTATAGAATGTCATAAATACCGTGAGCAAAGCTGGAAAGCCTACCAAAAACGCTGCCAGAAGAAGTGATTCAATGTACAATAGGCACCCTAGAATAGAGAAGGAAATCTCATGGTTGAATCCACATGCGAGATGATAAACATGCAAACAAAAGCAAAAATAAATTTATCCATGAAAGAGTTGGTTGATCTTGCCCTTGCTCGTGGAGAAGGCGAATTAGCATCCAACCAAGCATTGGTAGTTAAAACAGGCAGCAGAACAGGACGCTCTCCTAAAGACAGATTCATCGTCAAAGATGCAACCACGCTTGATCAAGTCGATTGGAATGCTATTAACCAGCCCATCAGTCCAGAAAAATTTGATGCATTATGGCAAAAAGCTATTCAATATTTAGGAAAACAGTCCATTCACTTTGTTTCTTATCTTCGTGTTGGGGCACATGAAAAATTAGGTATCCCAGTAAAAATCATGACAGAGCTTGCTTGGCATAGTCTCTTTGCCTATGTTCTTTTTATTCGGCCAGACTCCCCCATCATCACTCATGACTCTCATCAATGGACTATTTTAAGTGTGCCCAATTTTAAAACCAATCCAGCAGAAGATGGTGTAAACGGTGATGCGGCTGTTATGTTAGATTTTTCTAAACGCTGTATTTTAATTTGCGGCACTCATTATGCGGGTGAAATGAAAAAAGCAATGTTTTCAGTGCTTAATTTCATTTTGCCGCAACATGATATTTTACCCATGCATTGCGCAGCAAATGTTGGAAAAACAGGAGATACCGCTTTATTTTTTGGATTATCAGGAACTGGTAAAACAACGTTGTCAGCTGATCCTGAACGTTTTTTAATTGGTGATGACGAACACGGCTGGGGCACAGATGGCGTATTCAATTTTGAAGGGGGGTGCTATGCCAAATGCATCGATCTTTCCCGAGAACGTGAGCCCCTGATTTGGGACGCCATTCGTTATGGCTCTGTCATTGAAAATGTTGTCCTTGATCCTAGAACCAAAGATCCCATTTATTCCGATGCAACACTTACTCAAAATACAAGAGTCGCTTATCCACGTGACTATATTCCAGAACGCATAGAGGAAAATCGAGGTGCCCAACCTCAATCTGTCATTTTTCTTACTTGTGATTTATATGGCGTATTACCGCCAGTAGCACGCCTTAACACCGAGCAAGCTGCGTATTATTTTTTAAGCGGTTACACAGCTCTTGTTGGCAGCACTGAAGTTGGCCAAGGAAGCGGTGTGAAATCAACTTTCAGCACTTGTTTTGGTGCGCCTTTCTTTCCACGTCCTCCACACGTTTATGCTGAATTGCTAATGAAACGCTTACGTCAACACGATACACAAGTCTATCTTGTTAACACAGGTTGGACAGGAGGAGCTTATGGGCAGGGTGGTCAACGATTCTCTATTCCCGTTACTCGCGCAATTGTACGCGCTGTTGTTAACGGCAAATTGAAAAATGCTGCTTATGAAAAATTACCTGGGTTTCATTTAGATGTCCCCATAGAAATACCGGGTATTGAATCAACTATTCTTCATCCAAAAAAAACATGGCAAGATGCTTCTGCTTATGAAAAAAATGCGCGTATATTAATAGAAAAATTTGTTGAAAATTTTAAACGTTTTAACGTAACAGAAGAAATAAAAAACGCCGGACCACATGCAAATTGAGAAAGATCTCAATCGTATTAAAAATTTAATTACTTTATATGAGAAGAAATATGGACGAGAACCAGGTTCTGTTTGTTTGCTTGCAGTCAGCAAAAAACAATCCATAGAAAAAATCAAGCAAGCAGCGAGTGCTGGTCAATTCTCTTTTGGTGAGAGCTATGTACAAGAGGCTCTTCTCAAAATGGTTCATTTTGATAATCTCAAATGGCATTTTATTGGCCCTATTCAAAGCAATAAAACCCGAAAAATTGCTGAGCATTTTGATTGGGTGCAAAGTGTGGATAGCACAAAAATAGCGCGGAGATTAAACGATCAACGTCCAGATCATCTTCCAAAATTAAATATTTGTATTCAGGTTAATATTGATAATGAAATAACGAAGTCTGGCATTTCTTTATCAGAAGTTGAATCTTTGATTTCTTATTGCCAAGATTTACCCAAACTAACCCTGCGTGGACTCATGGCTATTCCAAAACCAGAACAACATATTGATGCTAAAAGACGCGGTTTTCATCAATTATCTTTGAAATTCCAAGCATTAAAGAATAAAGGTTTACCCCTTGATACGTTATCCATGGGTATGTCTTATGATTTTGAAGCAGCGATTGCTGAAGGATCAACCATGGTGCGTATCGGCACAGCTATTTTTGGGGATAGATAAAATCAAGAGAGTTGAAAATACAACACTAAGTGGTATACTTATGGAAAGGAACGTAAATGAGAATCTTTAAAAACAAAATGTTTTTAAAATGGGCAAAGTCTGAAGGCTTAAACGACTCGACACTTTTAAAAGCTGCTAAGGAAATAGATCGAGGATTAGTTGATGCTAGTTTAGGGGGTTACTTAGTTAAGAAACGTATAGCGCGGAAAGGAGAGGGGAAACGGGGTGGTTTTAGAACCATCGTCGTTTTTCAAAAAGAGCATAGGACTATTTTTGTTTACGGGTTTTCAAAGAACCAGCGTGATAATATAAATGAACAAGAGGAAAAAGCACTAAAAAAATTAGCTCAAGGCTTATTAGATGCTCCTGACAGTGAGTTAAAAGAAATGATTGCTAACGGCGATTTATACGAGGTGATGTCATGAAAACTGCAAAAAAAGAAAAACATCCAAGCATATTAGAAACTGTCCATGAAACAGCAAAAGGTTTATATGATGCCAATATCATCGATGCTATCACTATGAGGGAGTTTGATGAGTTGTGTCTTCCTAAAATTAAGAAATTATCGCCAAGACAAATTAAAAGTATCCGTTTACGTGAGAAGGTTAGTCAGCCTGTTTTTGCTAAATTTTTAAATACGACCCTATCTACTGTAAGACAATGGGAGCAAGGTGAAAAACATCCAAGAGGAACATCTTTGAGATTACTTAATCTTGTTGGAGAAAAAGGACTAGGAGTACTTTTATCTGGTAGTTCACATCATAATGAAGGAGCAGCGGCTTAGGGAATATAAGCAATTTTTACAACATTGTAACGAGAGTATCGTTTGTAGTTTGCTAGAATAAAAATATATAATAATAGGATGTGAGGTAAGTTATAGGATGTCTAAAAATCATTTATTATTTTTATTACTTCTATTTTTTATCTTTACTAAAGCAGCTGATGCCAACGTAAAAGGCATTTATCTTACCCAATATACCTTTGAAAACACTGCCTTTCTTAGTTATTTGATTAAACATGCTAAAGCTGCAAAAATTAATACTTTTGTCATTGATCTTGAAACCCCATCTAAGCGATATCGAGATAACTTACAACGATTAGACGATAATCATATTAACTATGTTGCGCGTATTGTTATGTTTCCTGATGGTGGTACGAGATATGCAGTAAAATCACCTGAACTTTGGCAAAGAAAATACAAATTAGTCAAACAAGCAGTGGATTGGGGCGCAAAAGAAATCCAGTTAGATTATATTCGTTATAATACTAAACAAAAACCGTCGTCTGAAAATGCAAAAGATATTCACACCATTATTAAATGGTATAAAAGTAAATTATCAGGGCAGGGTATTCCCTTGCAAGTGGATGTGTTTGGTATCACAAGTTTCGGCGAATCAAAATATATTGGGCAAAATATCAAATTATTTTCACAAAGTGTCGATGCTATTTGCCCTATGGTTTATCCTTCACATTATGTTCCATTTGCAGAACATTACAAAACGCCTTATCAAACTGTCTATAAATCACTGACCAGTATTAAACAACAATTTAATAATAATATGCCAATGAAAATGTATGCTTATATTGAATTATCTAATTATCACTATCGCATGACTCAACCTCAAAAATTTGAATATATTAAAGCACAAATTAAAGCAGTTGAGGCGGCTAATGCTGATGGGTGGTACGCGTGGAGCCCGCATAATCGCTACGAAAATTTATTTCATGTGCTACAAAATATGCAGTAAGATAGTTGATCTATCTCATCCAAATTTATAGAAATCAATATGACTAATACACCCATCATCGCTATTATCGGTACAGGTAATATGGGCAGTAGCCTCATTAACGGATTAATCAAAAGTGGGCATCCAGCTCATAAATTATGGGGAACCTGCCCTAATAAAGAAAAATTAGAACAGTTGCACCACTATTTTCACATTCATACTTCCACCAACAATATTAAAGCCTGTGAATCGGCAGATGTTATTATTTTTGCTGTTAAACCACAAATTTTCCAAGCAGTAGCAATGGAGCTTGCTCCTACCATCCAAAAGCATCGCCCTTTGATTATTTCTATTGTAAGTGGCATAAGCATTAATAGTATTCTGTGCTCCTTAGGCAAGAACATACAAGTGGTGCGCGCCATGCCCAATATACCTGCTTTAATAGGTGCTGGTGCAACAGCGCTATATGCAAATACTGATGTAAGCAAACAGCAACTGAATACCGCTGAATCCATTTTGCGCTCCGTAGGCATCATTGTTTGGTTGCCCCAAGAAAAACTCATGGATGTGGTAACTGCCTTATCTGGTAGTGGTCCTGCTTATTTTTTTTTAGTGATGGAAGCTTTACAACAAGCTGCGCAACAATTAGGCTTACCTCAGGAGACCGCTTTATTGCTTGTAAAGGAAACTGCCCTAGGAGCTGCGCGTATGGCAATAGAGAGTGATCATTCGTTAGAGGAGCTCAGACAAAAAGTGACTTCTCCCGGTGGCACTACTGAAAAAGCGATCGCTGTATTGGAAGAAAACCAGATACGTAAAATCTTTGAAAAAGCAATACAAGCTGCTGTGAGACGATCAGAAGAATTGGGATAAAAAAATGTCAAACACTTTGAATTCAGGATTGTTATTTTTGATCAAAACCTTATTCGATCTCTACTTAACTGTATTAGTGATTCGTATCATTCTGGTGTATGTAAAAGCAAATTATTTTGATCCCATCACTCAGTTTGTCGTGAAACTCACTGATTTTCTTGTTAAGCCATTGCGTCGTATCCTACCTACTATTCGCAATTTTGAACTATCGAGTATTGTGCTCACACTTATTCTCGAAATAATTAAATTTGTTTTACTCGCTATGCTCGCATTTGGTGCGCCAAATTTTGTTGGCTTACTGCTACTTGCTCTTGGTGATACCTTAAATTTAATCATCCAAATATTTTTCTACGCTATTTTAATACAAGCAGTATTAACCTGGGTACAACCCGGATCCTGGCTTAATCACTTACTTTACCAGTTCACAGCGCCAGTCATGCAACCCTTTCAACGCATTACGCCTCGAATTGGCGGCATAGATATTTCCCCTATTCCAGCACTCATTACTTTACAATTGTTAAATATTATATTGGTTGCTCCTTTAATGGCCGCAGGATTTGGTACATCGCTTGGGTAAAGCAAATGAAGATAGTCCTTGCTAGCAATAATCAAAATAAACTTCAAGAATTAAATGCATTGATACGAAAACTACCTATTAAACTCGTTTCACAAGCTGCTTTTAATATAAGTGAAATCGAAGAAACAGGCTTAACTTTTGTTGAAAATGCATTGATTAAAGCAAGACACGCTAGCCGAACCACCGGCTTACCTGCTATTGCCGATGACTCTGGTTTGGTGGTAAGCGCATTAAACGGCGCACCTGGTATTTACTCTGCGCGTTATGCAGGCGATAATGCAACATCGCATGATCATATAAAAAAATTATTAGCGGAGTTAAAAGATATTCCTGATCAAGATCGTCATGCTTATTTTTATTGTGTTTTAGTATGTCTATTATGTGAGCAAGACCCCATCCCACTCATTTGTGATGGAAAATGGCACGGTAGCATTTCACATCAAATAAAAGGTAATAAAGGCTTTGGTTATGATCCTGTTTTCTATATCCCTTCTAAAAAGAAAACAGCAGCTCAATTATCATTAACCATTAAAAATAAAATGAGTCATCGTGGTATGGCATTACAACAATTGCTGCATCGATTACCGGAAAAATTATGTCCGCGCTAAACGTAAAACAACTGACAAAAACATATGCAAATGGCACCTCTGCTTTAAAAGGCATTAATCTTGATGTGGCTCGCGGCGATTTCTTTGCTTTATTAGGACAAAATGGTGCGGGTAAATCAACCACCATCAGTATTGTTTGTTCCCTGGTAAAAAAAACATCTGGTAAAGTCTTCGTATTTGGTCATGATACGGACTGTGAACTAGCTTTAGCAAAATCATTTATTGGTATTGTTCCTCAAGAAATTAATTTTGGGCAATTTGAAAAAATTTCACATATTTTAATTAATCAAGCAGGTTTTTATGGCATCCCAAAACATATTGCTATTAAGCGCATGGAAATTTATCTAAAAAAAGTGGGGCTATGGGAAATGCGTGATCAACCTGCTATGCGTTTATCGGGCGGTATGAAAAGGCGCTTGATGATTGCAAGAGCCTTAATGAATGAGCCAAAATTGCTCATACTTGATGAACCAACAGCAGGAGTAGATATTGAGCTTCGCCACACCTTATGGGATTTTCTCGCTCAACTGAATCAACAAGGAACCACGATTATTTTAACTACCCACTATCTTGAAGAAGCTGAACATCTTTGTAAACATGTCGCTATTATTGATCATGGTGAAATCATTGAACACGCTGATATGAAATCTCTCATTAATCGTTTATACGTGCAAACAGTTGTTTTTGATACTGAACAATCTGTACCTGATTCTTTACAATTGCATGATTATCATCATCGTCTCTTAGATCCGACAACGCTTGAAATTGAAATACGGCGTGGGCAATCGATTAACGATTTATTTCAATTACTCACCACACAACACATTCGTATTGCTAGCATGCGAAACAAAACGAATCGTTTAGAAGAATTATTTATACATCTCATTTCGGAAAGTAAACATGAATGAACGCTTTCGTTTTTATACAAACATCATTGCTTTACAAACCATTATGCGCAAAGAAATTTTGCGCTTTATGCGCATTTGGTCACAAACCTTATTGCCGCCTGCAATCACCATGAGTTTATATTTTGTCATTTTTGGAAAATTCATTGGCTCGCAAATTAATCATATTGATGGTTATAGTTATATTCAATATATTGTTCCGGGACTCATCATGATGTCTATCATGACAAATGCTTACGCCAACACAGCGTCTTCTTTTTTCCTTACTAAATTTAATAAAAGTATAGAAGAAATGTTGGTTTCCCCCATGAACAATATTGTTATTTTACTTGGTTTTATGTTGGGTGGAACGATACGCGGCTTAGCGGTTGGCATTATTGTTATACTTGTTTCTTTCCTATTTACACATGTTCCTATTTATCATCCTCTTATTATTCTAAACACAGCTATACTTGCTGCTATGGTATTTTCATTAGGTGGGTTAATTAATGCCATTTACGCAAAACGTTTTGATGATATTTCATTTATCCCAACGTTTGTACTCACACCACTTACTTACCTTGGCGGAGTTTTTTATTCTATTAAACAATTACCCCCTATTTGGCAATCGATTTCATTATGCAATCCCGTGCTTGCCATTGTAGATACTTTTCGCTATGGTTTACTTGGCATTTCTGATTTAAATATTTATATTGGTTTTAGTGTCATCGGTATGTTATTAGCCAGCATGTTTTTTTGGGCTTGGCTATTACTACAAAAAGGTGTGGGGATAAAAGTTTAAATGATATGATCATGGAAAAAGAGATAAACAAAGTAAAGGAAAATATTGTATGTTAAAACACAGCCTTATTCTCATTACTCTCAGTATTCTTATCATTTTATTTACCTCTTATGCTGAGCAAGGGATGCAATGGTTGCTCGTCGCACATGATTGGGTATCAAATGCTCTAACCAGTGTGTTTTCTGGTGGCCAAGCGGGCAACATGGTGAGAGAATTG
>MGXW01000020.1 GCA_001801495.1 Gammaproteobacteria bacterium RIFCSPHIGHO2_12_FULL_37_34 | reverse complement strand
AAGATGATTGCCCCACAATTGTAAAATCAATAATGAGCTGATCTAAAAGCTAGAATGCATTTTTTTCTGTCTATCTCTTGGGATATATTCTACATATTACATATTACATATGTTCTTATTGGGTAATAGGCGGGTATAAAGCAACTCTGTAAGCTGCCCAATATCGTCAGATTTTCCTAACGACAAAACAAATGTATCTTGAATTGGAGTGTAAGTTTTTGAAAATTCATTAACTAAACTCTCATATGATTTGTTTTTTGTGCTAATCAACGTCATATGTGAATCATAATTGTTCTTTATCGGTTTATTAATCACATTAGATATCAAAGAATGCATTTTCATTAAAATACCACAATGATCTGGTAATAGGGATACCCAAAAAATATGATTATCGAATGTAATGCAACTGAATTTTTCAAATTTAAGATCAATAGTATGTTGCCATAACGATTGGTATACTTTTTTAAAAAAATTATCAATATCATTTTCATCCGCTATGAACTGATACAATGTTATATGTGGTAATGATTTTTCGCCAAGTAGATATTGATCCGCAATAGCAGAAAAGTTTTGTGCACATTTTATTATTGATTTACTTTCACTTACTGGCGTTAAAACAATATTGTATTTTTGCATTGTTACATCCAACCTTTTTTCTATATATTAATTTTTCTCTAAGAATCGATTTCTTTTGGCAATATCTTAGGCCACACATGCTCAGAAAAATATGTTCTTAAGCTTACTGGTTTAGCTCCGCTAAGTTGATTTTTACGAACCTATGACATACTGGAAAATTACTATGATTCTTCGATATCGCCAATCCCATAGCCACATTCAAACCTCTAATCTTTTAAAATCTCTCATTTCATCCACTGCAATAAACTTTCCATTCTCTTCTTGAACTATTCTAGACAAAGCAATGTGAGGATCGTGTGTATAAAACAATCTGCCATTTTGTTTGATTGCCAACTCAAGCATTTCTTTTTTTTCATCGATCAATAATTCCGGTGAACGATCATATCCCATTGAAACAGGCAAGTGTACCCAATTGGTCCCTGGAATTAAATCTGATGCGAAGATAATGGATCCTTCATCATCGCCCGCCCTAATAACAGTATGCATTAACCCGGGTGTATGACCATTTGTGAAAATAAATCGATAGTTGTCATCTAATAATCCACATCGATCACTATCAATGATCACCAAGCGACCCGATGCTTCCAACAATTCATTGAGTTTAGGTATGAAAGATGCTTTATCCCTTGGATGAGGATAGCACGCTCTCTCCCATGCTACTTTACCCACAAGATATTTAGCATTTGGAAATAATAACGTTGGAGATTCATTATCAGACCATGCGGAAAGTAACCCACCCGCATGATCAAAATGAAGATGAGAAAGAATAATAATATCAATATCCTCTTCCGATAATCCTTGATGATGAAGTGATTCAAGTAACACATGCTTTGATTCATCAACACCATATCGCTCTTTCAAAGAAGGATTAAAAAAAGCACCTATGCCTGTCTCAAGTAATACGTTTTTAGTCGAATTCTGAATAAGAAGCGCGCGACAAGAAAGTAAAATTCGATTTGATTCATCTGGTTTAATCCATTTACTCCAAACAACTTTTGGCACGTTGCCAAACATGGCTCCACCATCTAATTTCTGGGAATTTCCAACAATCGATGTTAAATAATACATGAAAATTCTTTTCCCCATAAAAAAGGCCTCCTACTAGCTTAAGAGAAGGCCAAAGCGAAAGATTAAGAAATTTCTATTGTACTTTCAGATCTGGAATGACTACCAACACTAGCTGATTCTTGATCTTTAGATAGGGATGTACTTGCCCAACCATTATAATTCCCTGGTTTCGCAAATGTTACTTGTAAAATGGGTTGCTCAGCTGAATTTGCATAACCACCTGGTTCAAGTTCAATTTCATCATAATAATAAGCACATTGAGCAGTGTGATCAGAATTACGTGCACACACACTAAAAGTATAGTGATATAATTCTTTTGTGCGAGTATCGTTATAAAGAGAAATATAATTCTCTCCACTCACATTAACTGGCGTATTAACAGAACTTTTTATAGAAGCAGCATAACTATATATATAAGAATAAGAATGCTCAGCATCTAACCCTTTAGCTTTTAATTCGGGAATCATCTTACTTGCTTTAAAAAATCCCTTAGCATTACCAGTCGTCCACTCTTTATGAGTAATGAGGCGTCCCTTGTAAATCTCTAATGCAAAAGCACTCGTTGCCATAGAAGCTATGGCAAAACCTAAAATAATTTTTTTTCTCATTAATTTTCTCCTAAAATTAAGTTAAAACCCCGTGCGATCATGCCATACCATGCCTTGATACTCAATATAGCGTAGAAGCAAAAAATTAGAAAAAATCGCTGGACATTTTTTCTTCTAAGCCTCATAATTTTTCCCCTTCAAATTGTGGTATGCTACAAAACTTGGGGGATGAATGAATTGGCTAACGTTGTTGAGTTACACGGCGTTTACAAAGCTATATATGATCATGACATCTTACACGATATTCATCTTGAAGTTCGTGAAGGTGAATTTTTAACGCTGCTTGGTCCATCTGGTTGCGGTAAGACAACTCTTTTACGCTTAATCTCCGGATTCGAAGAACCCACACAAGGTAGTATTCTGATTGATCATAAGAATGTCGTTGGATTGCCCCCTCATCGACGGCACGTTCACACTGTATTTCAAAGCTATGCGCTCTTTCCCCACATGACTGTATTTGAAAATGTAGCGTTTGGTCTGCGCTGTCAGCAGGTTCCTCGTCAAGAAATTCATACCCGCGTCATGGATGTTTTAAAGATGGTTAAGCTTGAAAAATATCCTGAACGTAAACCTCATCAGTTAAGTGGTGGACAACAACAACGCGTCGCCATTGCTCGCGCTGCGGTTAATCGTCCGCGGGTATTATTATTAGATGAACCACTCTCTTCTCTTGATTATCGTTTACGTAAAACCATGCAAATTGAATTAAAACAATTACAACGTACGATGGGTATTACGTTTATTTTTGTCACCCATGACCAAGAAGAAGCGCTATCTATGTCTGATCGCGTTGTCATTATGCAAGAAGGAACCATTGAACAAATTGGTACGCCACGTGAAGTATATGAAGAACCACGCAATCTCAATGTGGCGAAATTCATTGGTGAAGTCAATATTTTTGACGGCGAAATTCATTATATTGGAGAAAACAAGCAAGCAACCATTCATCTTCTTGATAAAAAACGATCTGCAAAAACCTCTCGTTCCTTTACGCCTGGAGAAAAAATTCATGTGTTAATTCGACCAGAAGATGTACGCGTATGGAATCAACATGAAGTAAATGATACAACCGATATGTTCGCAGGTACCGTTGAAGAAGTAACGTACAAGGGTACAACGGTTGATCTCATTGTGCGGTTAGCCAATAACATGACCATTGCAGCAACAGAATTTTTTGATGAAGACGATGACCGCTTAGAATATAAGATTGGTGAACAAGTGTGGGTCAGTTGGACACCTGGATGGGAGGTCCTTTTACCCTATGAAGTCTGATGATGGTTTTAAATATTTTTCATTATCTCTTATTTGGTTTTGGTTTTTCTTGTTTGCATTGCTTCCTTTTAGCTTAATTGTTATTGCAAGCTTCATGGGGCATAGCGAAAATCATCTCCTTGAACCATCTTTCACACTCATCAACTATCAACAACTCAACCATCCAATTTATATTCGTATTTTCGAAAAGTCATTTTTAATTGCTGGATTATCAACCTTGTTGTGTTTATTGCTTGGTTACCCTTTTGCTTATTGCATCGCGCGTATTCAAAGTCGCTGGAAAAACCTGCTAATTTTATTAGTAATTATTCCTTTTTGGACCAGTTCGCTAATTCGTAGCTACGCCTTAATTGCCATCATTAAAGCAAAAGGCATTCTTAATTCTTTTTTGCTTACACTCGGTATCATTCATCAACCTTTATCCATTTTATTTACCAATGACGCTGTAATCATTGGCCTCGTTTACAATTTATTACCTTTCATGATCTTACCCATCATAACCAATGTAGAAAGACTCGATGATCGTTTAATTGATGCAGCACACGATTTGGGTGCAAACAAATTAACTACTTTTAGAAAAATCATTCTCCCTTTAACCTTACCTGGGATCATTGCTGGTTCTATCATGGTTTTTTTACCGGCGATGACACTTTTTTATATTTCCGATATTTTAGGTGGTGCGAAATCTATGTTGCTGGGTAATCTTATTCAAAATCAATTTTTGATTGCTCAAAATTGGCCACTTGGATCTGCAGCTAGCATCGTGTTAACACTGATTCTCGCTACACTCATTTTAATTTATGTGTGGTCTACACGCGGAAACAAAAAGCGAGTCGGGTTTAAATTATGAAATTAAAATCATTAATCACGCCTTATCTCGGCTTCATTTATTTATTTTTTTATATTCCCATTATAGTATTAATTGTTTATTCATTTAATAACGCTCAATATTCTTTGTTGTGGCATGGTTTTACTTGGCAATGGTATAGTGAGTTATTTATAGATACGGATTTATGGATAGCCGCTTATCACTCTCTCGCACTCGGTATTGCTGCAGCCACACTTGCAACTATGATCGGCACCCTTGCGAGTGTGAGTATTTATCGTTATCGATTTTTAGGTCGTCCTATTTTAAATGCATTGGTTTTTATCTTGATTTTATCACCCGAAATTGTAATTGGTGTATCATTAATCACGTTATTTACTATATGTAATGTACCGCTTGGTTTTATAAGTCTATTGTTATCCCATACAAGTTTTTGTATTCCCTTTGTGATTGTAACACTATACAGCCGTTTGGTTAGCTTTGATAAAAATATTTTTGAGGCTGCCAAAGATCTAGGTGCAAATGATCGCTTAATTCTTACTCGCATTATTCTCCCTTTACTCTGGCAAGCACTGCTTGCCAGTTGGTTACTGAGCTTCACATTATCCCTAGATGATGTGATTATTAGTTATTTTGTTGCAGGACCTGAATTTGAAATTCTACCACTTAAAATTTACTCCATGGTGCGCTCTGGTATCAAACCCGAGATCAATGCGCTTTGTACTGTACTATTTGCTATAACATTTATCTTGGTTGGCTTATCACAACTTGCTTTGAGGAAAAAAGCATGAAATGGGTATGGCATATCCTATTGTACTTTCTCCCTTTTACCGCCTTTGCGCAAAAAGAAATCCTTAATCTTTATGCCTGGACTGGTGAAATTCCTAATCAAGTGATACAACAATTTGAGAAAAAAACTGGAATAAAAGTTAATTTTTCTACTTATGAAAATAATGAAATGTTGTACGCCAAATTACGCACCACTAAACAATCTGATTATGATCTCATTATGCCATCTGGTTATTTTGTTGATCGAATGCGTCGACAAAATATGCTAGAAAAAATAGATAAAAAACGCCTCTCCCATTGGAACAATATTCACCCTGCATTTAGGAACCCGGCTTATGATCCTAACACTCACTATTCTGTTCCATTTATTTGGGGGGTTACAGGAATAGTTGTGAATCAACGCTATTATTCACCTCTTCGTATTAAGAAATGGTCGGATCTTTGGGATAAACAATTTAAAAATCAACTGATGCTACTCGATGATGTACGCGAAGCATTCTCCATTGCCCTCTTAACCATGGGGTATTCTGTCAATGATCGTGACCCTAAACATCTTCAAGCTGCTTTCATTAAATTAAAAGAATTAATGAAAAATGTAAAAGTTTTCTCAACCGATACTGTTGTTTCTATTATGATCGATGAAGATGCTACGATTGGTATGGCTTGGAATGGTGATGCGTTTAAAGCTTCACAAGAAAACGCAAATATAAAATTTAATTTTCCTAAAGAAGGATTTATTATTTGGATAGATAACTTTGCTATCCCTCGTACCGCTGCTCATAAAGATAATGCTTATGCATTTATCAACTTTATTTTGCAACCTGAGATTGCCAAAACCATTGCTCTACGCACAAACTATCCTACTGCTAATATAGCTGCTCAAAAAATCCTTCCTCCAGCCATACGCGATAACCCTATCATTTATCCTCCCGAAGAAATTTTACGTCGCGGCCAATTTCAAACAGACTTAGGAGAAGATACACTTGCTCTCTTGGAAAAATATTGGGAAGAATTAAAGATGGGTTAAGCAGCATCTTTATGTTCAACTTCTCTTTTGATTTTTTTACCCGCCTTTCTTTCTGCTACTTTTAAATCATATGTGCTTTGCAATTTCAACCAAAACTCAGCGCTGGTACCGAAAAATGCAGCTAAGCGTAAAGCTGTATCGGCAGTAATCGAACGATAACCGTTTAATATAGCGGTTACTCGATTAGTTGGAACACAAAGTTTATCGGCAAACTTATTTGCTGATAAATGGAGCTCTTTTAATTCCTCCCGTAAAATTTCTCCTGGATGAACAGGCCGCATTTTATTAAGTATCATTTTATTTGTCATAATTACCTCTAATGATAATCAACTATTTCAACATCATGTGGCTCATTATTTTTCCATTTAAAGCAAATTCGCCATTGCATGTTGATTCGAATACTAAATTGTCCAGCTCTATTACCATGCAAAGACTCAAAATGATTACTTGGTAAGTTTCTCAAATCATTCAAACAGGTCGCCCCATCTAAAATGTGTAATCTTCGTTCCGCTTGTCGTTGGAAAGCTTGCCACTGCCTTACTATTTTACCCTGATAAAAATCATATGTGGATTTATCTTTGAATGTTTTAATCAACAGTATACTCATTATTACGCGTTACGTAAAGGATTAGATACGTCTGCGCTTACCTTGCAATCAATCTAACTCGCATTTACCTTCATCATAATATATGGATTATAAATCTCGGTTTTGAAATCAAATTTTTGATAGAGACCATGCGCATCTTCTGTCATCAAAAACCAACGGAAAATGCCACGCAATTGCGGATGATTGAAAATATACTTGAGCAAGGCTTGGCCCACACCCTTGCCTCGATGAGGTTCATCAATAAACACATCCCACAAAGAAGCAAATTCTGAGCAATCTGTGATCACTCGAGCATATCCCATTTGCTTACCTTGATAAAACACACTGAAACAAAACGAATTTTCAATAACTAAGGCAAACCGCTCCGGTGGTAACCCAGTCGAATAACGTGATGGAACGCATAACAAATGATATAAATACTCTAAATCGAGCCTCTTTTTATCGGCTGTAAAGATACAATCCTGATAATGACCATCAGGATAAGATGATCGAAATGTCATATTGGCTTCTCGTTTTCGTCGGTATAGAATAACTCACCGGTTTAAAAGAATCACTAACATTGAGGAGCCCTCATGAAACGTATGTTCACTGGATTTCTTATATTACTCTGCGCTAGCCTAATGGGTTGTTCTAGTATGACCAATCAAGATGTGGGCACGATTACTGGTGGTGTCGCTGGTGGCTTGCTTGGTAGCACAGTTGGGCAAGGCAGTGGCAGAATGCTAGCTATTGCTGCTGGTACGTTAGCAGGTGCTTATATTGGCGGCGCTATTGGGAAAAATATGGATGACAATGACAGAGCAAGGATGAATCAAGCCTTAGAAAATAACTCTGTTAATCAACCTGCTTATTGGCACAATACAAATACTGGCACAAATTATAAAGTTGTCCCCACTAAAAATGTCACGGTGGATGGCAACGAATATTGTCGCGAATATCAAACCATCGCTACCATTAATGGCAAACAACAACGCATGTATGGCACTGCCTGCCGTCAACCAGATGGTTCCTGGCAAGCCATAGGATAATAAAATTGAATGAATCCCCCTTAAAAGGGGATTTGTTTCTGATGTGAAAAAAACAAGGACACTCATGCAATCACGCAATGCTCAAAAAAAAGCACCAGATATAAATGCTACACTTGATAAATTACTCAGTGAGAACCCAACTAAACCAAGAGAAAATATAAGCCTACAACTTCCTCCTGATTTAAAAACACAGCAAGATGCTTACCAAGTGATGCTAAATAATTTATGTGAAATTCTCTCTATTGATCAAGCTACACGTGAACAAAATCAACGAGAAAATCCAAATGCCTATCAGTTACTCAAAAAATATCTCGCGCAAATTTATATTAATAGCCAAACATATAGAGAGGATGGCACTCATCATTTAAAAAATCATTTTCTGGTGATAGTAAAAAATGCGCCCCTATTCCAATTGGTTCTTAACCACCTTCAACATTATTTTTTGTTTGGTATCACTGAGCCATTACAAATCTTTCACATGTTTGAAGATGAACAAATCACAGAACTGACTAAAAATATTTATCATAATCTCGCGTTATTTTTAACACAACAATCAGATGAAGAAAATAAAAAACTGCAATTATTAACATTAGTGACCAACATTACTGATTTGGCTGATCAACTAAAACTTGTCCCAAACGAGGATCACTATCTAAATGGTTGCAAAACGATGTTAAATGATGTATTCGCTTTAATTAAAAAAAATCCTGAAGACACCCTAAAAGCAACTTTTTGTTTGGCTATCAGCAATCACTTTGCAAATTTTATTGAGTCTAAAATAAAAATATTAGACGATCCCAATACCATCCACATGCTTAATCAACCCAATAAAAAAAGCAAAGACTCCCCTTCAGAAACCACAAGTGACGCATTAGAAACCAGTTTTATTACTCAAGATCTTGCAAAAAATACTAATTTATCTATTCAGATGATTTCAGAACGTCGTAAGCAAGCGAGAGCTCATCTTGAAAGGCTTGATCACGCAATAAACAATCTCCAATCGGTTGTCAATGATTATCACGGTCCTTTAACAGGAACGTTTGAAACCATGACCAACACTCAAAACTTATTAAAATCTCTAAAAAAAATAAAAGAAAATATTTTACACGAATGGTGTATCTACCTCACTCACAACAAAAGTGAGACCGGTGAATTTGGCTATGTTAATCCTTATCATTATTTCTTTGATTCTAACGAAAACGATAACTTCATTGATCATGATGTGGCATTCGTTAAGAAATATTGCTATCAAGAACTCGAGAAAGAATTACGTATAATTGCTGAAAATAATCTTATTGAAATTGAAAATGAAAAAAAGAGCCTATTGATATCACCTTTAGCATCCTGGATAAAGAGCTGGCGATTCGGAAATCAAAATAATGATAGTAATAGCAAAAACAAAATTTTAGTTAGTTTACAACAAATAACAACTGTACTTTTACAAGCAGCAAATAAACAAAATTACACCTCTGGAGAATTCCATAAACTAGCAACAGATATTATTCATGAATATAACGAAAATTTATATGGTGCTAGCACACTTGGAGAAAAACTTGGTAAATTGCGCCGCTTTTACGCAAAGCAAATTGAAGCTGTTTATTCATTATTTAATCGGCATCATACCATGATCGAATTTCTTTCAAGTTC
>MGXW01000019.1 GCA_001801495.1 Gammaproteobacteria bacterium RIFCSPHIGHO2_12_FULL_37_34 | reverse complement strand
TCGAGTTCAATATCATAAACACATTATCAGATGGAGTCATTGGAAGTTTTTCTGGATAAAACAAAAATCTTTGATCAAGCATGCTAAACCGAACGAATATTATTTTTGGAAGTAATGTATTAGGCCTAGACAAAAAATCCTGGTAATAATGAGCTGGTTCTTGCCAATTACGGAATTGCGAACAATTAAGGTCTAAGATTCTATTGTTATTTGTTGCTGGCCTTGTAACATTATTATTGTTGTTTGATATTGGCATTATTGTAGCATTATTATTGTTGTTTGATGTTGGCATAGTAGCATTATTATTATTCGATAAAGGACCATAAAAATTTGCTGGGGTGTTTAATGTAAAATCTTTGCCCTTAAAAACCTCGGTAGGTACAAATCTTAGCTCGCGTTTCTGATTCTTGATTTCCTTTAAACCTTCATAATCTTCAATTATCAAAGTCGTTCTGTTAAAAATTGGTTTATTAGAAAATCGATTATCCGCATTAATAACCTCTGATCTGACTCGTTTAATATGTTTTATTTTTTTTCCATGCGATGTATAACAGGCGTTATAATCAGTAAATGTTTCTTGCAACCGCCATAGGTTTTCAAACGAAGGTTTGGTATAGTTTGTATTAGAACAAGCGACTGCTACAAGTTTTGTTCCATCATCGCTTACTAACCAAATGATTGGGTTGCTGTTGAAAGAAATATTAACTGTTACATACTTTGGATTGTTCGGCATCACACCGCTCCTTTCTAATTTATTTATAGGCAAATATAGCTAATTTTATGACAACATTCAAGTATCAGCAAAAATTATCTGGACTAGCATTTATTACTTTGTTAGCTTTAATCAGTTACGGCATGGTTCATGTTGAGTGGATAGCAAATACGGGATTAAATTCACTAGTTATCGCCATTTTGCTTGGAATTATCATTGGAAACAGTTGGCATCATCCAGTTTCATGGACACCCGGCATTCAATTTGCAGCCAAACGTTTATTGCGTACAGCCATCGTGTTGTATGGATTTCGGATTAGTTTTCAACAAATTGCATCTGTAGGTCTGCGAGCATTCTTTTTAGATGTATTAGTCGTGAGTAGTACGATTACGTTGGGTTTTATTGTTGGTAAAAAGTTGTTCAAAATTAATTCTGAGCTCGCTTTACTCATTAGCACAGGCTCAGCAATTTGTGGCGCAGCAGCTGTCCTTGCTGTAGAAGACATTCTAAAAAGTGATCCTTATAAAGCAACAATTGCCATTGCAACCGTTGTATTATTCGGTACCTTATCTATGTTTCTTTATCCCTTATTACAACATATCCATCTCTTTCATCTTTCTAATAATCAATTTGGCATTTTTGCTGGAGCAAGTATACACGAAGTTGCGCAAGCATTGGTTGCAGGCACAGAGATGAGTAATGAAACGGGTCAAATAGCGGTCATTGTAAAAATGATGCGTGTATTATTATTAGTGCCCATATTATTTATATTTGCTATTTATTTTAATCGAATAAGGGATCGCCTTCAATCTTCATCCCAATTCATTATTCCTTGGTTTGCTCTTGGGTTTGTTTTGGTGATTGGATTTAATTCACTCAACATCCTATCTAACAAAACTGTCAACATGATCAATCAATTCGATATTATTTTATTAACCATGGCAATGGCCGCAATTGGTGTAGAAACAAAACTAAAAAAAATAAAACAGGTAGGATTAAAACCATTTTATCTCGCTGCCATTTTATTTTTGTGGCTACTTTCTAGTGTATATGTATTGGTAAAAGTCATGTACATTGCTTAATAGCAGAAATCATTGCAATACCATCTACGCCCGCCTGCCAAACCTCTGCAATATTATTTTCATTGATTCCCCCAATAGCAACTAAGCGATAATTATTTAATGTACGACACCATCGTTGTAATTGTGCAATGCCTTGTGGCGGAAACAACATGGTTTTACTAGTAGTATGAAAAATAGGACCGCAAGCAAGGTAAGAAGGAGAAATAGCATGTGCACGTGCTACTTCATAGTAGCAATGCGTGCTGATGCCCAAACGTAATCCCGCTTGGCGAAGACAATGTATATTAGTTTGATGGATATCCCCTTGCCCCAAATGCACGCCATAAGCCCCATAAGCAATAGCCAACTCCCAATAATCATTAATAAACAATCGTATATTATAGTGCGCCGCTTGCTGAATGCTTTTTTTTATTTCCTCCTCTAATTCATTACCCGTTTTATGTTTGATACGAAGTTGAACGGTTGTTATATTTTTTTGTGCGAGCGATTCTATCCATGCATATGTATCAATAATAGGATATAAACCTATGGGAGATGTGCCGCAAGAAGGAAACGTAAGCGCTTGTTTTGCCAAGGGGATATGAGAAATCATAGGTAAATCTATTTCATCTTCTGGCCAAGGCGCATGCATCACATAAGCTGTGTGTGCATCTACTGATTGCGCAAGACGTATTCCTCTATTAATGTACATTTTGGCAATTACTATAGCATCTTTCAATTCATAACCTAATGCAAGGCAGGCGGTAATAGCTGCTGAAAAAATGCACCCCGTACCACGATAATTTTTATCTGGGTACCGAGAAGAAGCTACCCAACATGATTCTTTTCCATTCGTCCAATAATCTTGACTCCATACATCTTGCGCAACATGCCCCCCCTTTATTAAAACAGTTTGAACTCCCTTTTGAATAAAAAGGTCCGCTGCTTCTTGTATATCATCATAAGATTGAATCGATCTATTCAATAAGGCACAAGCTTCCATTACATTTGGTGTAAACAAATCAACATAAGGAAAAAGTTGATCGAATTGTTTCAGATATTTTTCTTGATTGTGTTTAAACAATGCTTGCCCTGAGCTTGCGATCATCACTGGATCTAAAACAAGTTTACCTTGATAGCGCTGCAAAAATTGCACAATAGCATTAAAAATAGTTTCATCACCAAGCATTCCAATTTTAACGGCAACAGGGGGTAAGCAATCTTGCATAGCTTGAAGTTGCGCAGCAACATGCTTTGAAGACACATAATGAATATCAGAAATATGTTTAGGCTGTTGTGCGGTTAGCGCAGTAATCACCGAACAACCATGCACACCCAGTTGTTGAAATACTTTTAAATCTGCTTGTATTCCTGCGCCACCGCTGGAATCTGATCCTGCAATCGTCCAAGCAATGGGTTGAATTAACATTATTTTTTTTCCTGATGCCAAAATGGTGTATCGATTAACGAGGTGCTTGCAACTGCTACATTGCGCTCTAACATCATGCCTGCTTCATACGCAAGCCGTCCTGCTTGTACTGCATCACGAAAAGCCATAGCCATTTTGATAGGATCATGCGCCAAAGAAACAGCTGTATTCAGCAATACACCGTCATACCCTAATTCCATGGCTTGTACGGCATGAGATGGTTTACCAACACCTGCATCAACAATCAATGTCACCTCCGGTAATCGCTGGCGTAGCGTTTCTAACGCATAAGGATTAAGCAATCCCTTTCCTGAACCAATTGGAGCTGCCCAAGGCATAATCACTCGGCAACCACAATCTACTAAACGCTGACAAGTTACTAAATCTTCTGTGCAATAAGGAAAAACTTCAAATTTTTTTTGAACGAGTAGTGTTGCTGCTTTAACTAATTCAAATAAATCGGGCTGTAAAGTATAATCGTCGCCCATGATTTCTAATTTGATCCAATTCGTTTGAAAAATTTCACGCGCCATCTCAGCAAGTGAAATAGCATCTTCTGCATTGCGACATCCTGCTGTATTGGGTAACAAGAAACAGTTTAAATCATTCAGATCATTCCAAAACGCTTCTCCCCCTTTCGTTTGCGGTGATTGTCGAGCTAATGCAACAGTAATAACATGACATTGTGAAGCTGTAATCGCATCGCGCATGACTTGCAAAGATGGATAATGTGCAGTACCTAGTAATAAGCGACTGGAACATAACCGATCTGCTAATTGCCACATGGACCTATCCTCCTTGCATCGGTGAAATAATTTCAATGACATCACCTTCTTTTAATAGAGTCTCTCCATGTAAAGAACGTGGAATAAAATGACGGTTAACTGCCGCAGCATAATAGGCTTGATCGAATCCACGTTTTGTTAACACAGCAAGTAGTGAGTGGTCATCATCCAATTCCATTATTTCATTATTTAGCGTAATACGAATCATAATTGCTCCCATAATTGCGCATATTGTAATGAAGATATCCCTTTTGTTAACCACCGCATAATCTCAATAACGAGTGTCGGCGCAATTAAAAATCCGTGTCGATAAAGACCGTTCACTGCGATAAATCCATCAGCATATTTAATTTTTGGTAAATAATGTGATAATGTTGGACGACAATGTGTAACAGTTTTTAAAATGGTGGCTTCTGCAAAACCCGGATGAAGATAATAAGCAGCAGTTAATAATTCTAATGTGGTGCGGACAGAAATAGCACATTGATCTTCAGATAAAATTTCACTTGCACCGATTAAATAAATATGGTTTGGTCGAGGGACCACATATAAACTATAGCGCGGATGTAAAAAACGAACAGGATGAGCAATCTTCACGTGAGGTGCATATAACCAAATTAATTCACCGCGCACACCTTGTAAATCATGAAAAATAGATTTTGCACCTATACCACGACAATCAAAAACCATATCAAATTTCATGCATGATTGATGATAATGAACTTCGAAAGCTTGAACATGTTCAACAAATGTATGCGAATACCACATAACATGTTTTGCATGCAACCATTGCTTTAACTCGGTTAAAACAGCTTGATTATCAATTTGGCCTTCCTTTGGAAAGTAGTAAGCATACGTAAATTTACTTAAACCAGGCTCGAGTTGTAACATCATCGATTGATCCAGTTTTTTAAATGCCATAGGATTATTTTTTAATTTTTCACTAATGAATGATATAAAATGATCCATTTCCGCATGATCTTTTGGGTGAGTAACAGCAAGAGAACCCATCTGTTGAAAATAAATAGGACTCTGCAATACATTCAATATGGTTGGCCAATGTTGCGCAATTGCCAGCATACCAAGCTCATAAATAAGGATGTCTGATTTATCTAATTCGGTAACAGGTGTTAATAATCCAGCTGCTGCCATACTACAGCTTTTTATTCCATCATCACCATCTTGGTCAAAAATACTAATTTCATGACCATTATTGACTAGCAACAATGCAAGCAGGCGCCCTATCACACCGGCACCTACTATTGCAGCCTTCATGCATTCACTTCTTTAGCATACTCACGAATCTCATTAGTAATTTGCATGGAACAAAATTTTGGCCCGCACATTGAACAAAAATGTGCACCTTTTGCTGAATCTTGTGGTAACGTTTCGTCATGAAAAGCACGAGCAGTATCTGGATCTAATGACAAATTAAATTGATCTTCCCAACGAAATTCAAAACGTGCTTTAGATAATGCATCATCATGGTATTTTGCTGCCGGATGACCTTTAGCTAAATCAGCCGCATGCGCCGCAATTTTATAAGCAATGATTCCTTGTTTAACATCTTCCTTATTAGGCAACCCTAAATGCTCCTTAGGCGTAACGTAACATAATAAAGCCACGCCATACCAACCCATGATCGCTGCGCCAATTGCGCTAGTGATATGATCATAACCAGGTGCAATATCGGTTGTGAGCGGCCCTAATGTATAAAATGGCGCTTCACCACAATCCTGTAATTGCTTTTCCATATTTTCTTTTAATAAATGCATGGGCACATGTCCAGGTCCTTCAATCATCACTTGCACATCGTGTTGCCAAGCAATTTGTGTCAATTCTCCTAGTGTTTTTAATTCGCCAAATTGCGCTTCATCATTTGCATCCGCTATAGAACCAGGACGCAAACCATCGCCTAAAGAAAAACTGACATCATAACTCTGCATGATGTCGCAAATTTCTGAGAAATGCGTATACAAAAAATTTTCTTGCTGATGAGTTAAACACCATTTAGCCATAATGGATCCGCCGCGAGAAACAATACCCGTGACTCGATTGGCAGTAAGCGGAATATAACGTAACAATACACCCGCATGAATAGTGAAATAATCTACGCCTTGTTCTGCTTGCTCAATTAAAGTATCACGAAAACTTTCCCAGCTCAGTTCGTGAACCATACCCCCCACTTTCTCCAATGCTTGATAAATAGGAACTGTGCCAATAGGAACAGGTGAATTTCGGATAATATAATCGCGAGTAGTATGAATATTTTTGCCAGTAGAAAGATCCATGACTGTATCCGCTCCTAAGCGGATTGCCCAAATTAATTTTTCGACTTCCTCTTCAATAGAAGAAGTAACAGGTGAATTACCAATATTGGCATTGACCTTCACCAAAAAATTTCGCCCGATTACCATGGGCTCAAGCTCTGGATGATTGATATTTGCTGGAATAATGGCGCGGCCACAAGCAATTTCTTTGCGTACAAATTCTGGAGTAATCAAGGGATAATGCCCTTGTTGTTTTCGTCCCTGATTTTCACGAATAGCAGCAAATTCCATTTCAGGCGTAATCATACCGCGTCTTGCATAATGCATCTGAGTGACATTGCAATTTGCTTTAGCACGTTTTGGAATACGTTCTAAATGATTGACTTCTTGTATGGGTTGATGAAATTCACGATGGCCATTATCTTGCGGTTGCAATCTTCTACCTGAATAAATTTCAGTATCCTTTCTTTGCTCAACCCAACTTGCTCGCAATTCTGTTAATCCATGAGAAGCATCAATCAATACATCAGGATCTGTATAAGGACCTGATGTATCATAGACATTTAACACTTCATGATTGCTAAGATGAATCTGACGCATGGGTACGCGAATAAAAGGATGTACTTGACCAGAAATATAATTTTTTTTGGCACCAGAGAATGGATGTCGTAAGCAATGTTCAATTTGCATAAAAGCGATTCCTTATAACAATAAATTTTTTCTAGGGATAAAGAACCATGCAGGAAAATTAGATTGGCTCACTTTCCCTACGCAGATAAACAATCTGATCAGGTTCAAAGGGTTAAGCTTTTGCTCTCTCAGCTGTGTCTTTTAAAAGCGCATTAGAAAAGGACATAGCACCCCTAGTGGTTGCACTATTCTAGTGAACCTACTCAAAAAGATCAATTAAGTTTCGACAATTTAATTTGTGGAGCAGATGATGGTTTTAGATCTTTCTTTTTGGGCTGAAATAAAGCAAAAGCACTAATACCCATTGCCATCCCCCCACCAGAAATAACAGAGGCTGCTTGCCCTGCATTGCCAGCAGCGGCTGCTGACAACGGAACATTCAATTTTGTAATAACATTACTAAGCACAGCCCCCCCACCTGATTTGGCAATCGCACCAAAACTAAAACCATGAATAAGTACAGCCGCTACTTTTGCAACTGTACTCATTACCGATTTAGTTTTCTCTGGGTGCACTTTAGGTATAACTGGTGTAGGCGTATTTATTCCCATCGCACGAAAAATAGAGCAAGCGCCACAAAAAAGTTTGCGGCCAACCCATTCCCCCATTTTTGAAAAAACCGAACAAACACTTTGTAAAGCCCAGGGTAATCTAGCAACGCCTAATAAACCATAAGAAATAATACCGCTTGCAAGTTGAGTTGCGAATAAATTTGCTTTAGGAATAAGTAAAAGAAATGCAGTTAAACCTTTTTGCATCGTCCCAAGTGTTGCGATTGTACCAAGAACAGTCAACAATAAAATGGAGCTTGTGAATAAGAGCTTGAAACCACTTTCCAAGATTTGCTGTAATAAAGGTTTATGAGGATCGCGAGTGAAGATATCTTTAAAATACTGAGCAATTTGCTTATGAATATCATTTTTAATTGCTGTAGCAATCCACTTAATTAAGAGGCTAGAGTAAGCAATAAACCCTACAGCAGCCAGTAAACAAAGAACCGCTATTCCAACGGGAGGAACAGCAACTGATATGAAGGCCAATACACCCGCTAAAGCAGCGGTACCAGACATAAACGTAAGCGCTGCAAGTGCCAATCCACCAGCTAAAGCAGAAAAAATACCCAATCCTAATAAAATTTTCTTGATAGGGGTGAGATCTTTAAAAATGTTATGAACAAAAATTCCCGTTAAAGTATCAGGTACTGAATCTTTAAATAGATACACTGATACCATGGTTTCTGCAATAAAAATGCCTACCAAAATAGGAATCAGCCAAGGAAAAGCTAATGCGGAAATAAATGGAAATGTGCTGGTTGCAACGGTTGTGATTAAACCAGAACCAAGCGCAAAAAAAGGTGTAATAAACCATTTACCAATAGAGCGTAATAATTGTTCTAGATTAAACTTAAATTGAGGGCGCGACATGTTTATTTTCCTCTTTTTATAAAGTAAAGATAGGCTATTATATAGCATGCTATTTAAATAAGCAATTGTAAATCTGGCACTATTTGCGTAAACTTACTTAAAGAAATCTTAAATTCACTAACGGTTGAGAGAAAAATATGCCATTTCGAATAGACAATCATCTGGGTATCTTAATCAAAAAAGCAGCGCGTTTATTCGAACAAATTGCCAATCATGGCCTAGATAAATTAGGTGTAACGTATGCTCAAACTATTTTTCTTATTCGTTTATGGGAAAAAGATGGACAAAATCAAATGGAACTGACTAAGAGTTCTGGTTTAAAACAACCCACTGTTGTTCGATTCTTAGATCGTATGGAAAGAGACGGATTATTGAAAAGAGTCCGTAATAATAAAGATAGACGTGTTTTCAATTTTTACCTCACTGAGCAAGCTAAAAAAGCTTGTCAAAAATTAGAAGTTCATGCCAATACAATGAATAAAATTGCAACCTCTTCTCTTTCAAATAATGATATTAAAAAATTTAAACACATTATTATTGATATTATTAAAAATTTACAAACCTTTCTTATCAATGAAACATCAAAAAATAGAAAAATTAGCTAAACGATAATGAGAGAATGTTCATTAAACTGTTATTATCTGTCTCTGTACACGATAAAAAATTTTTATATGCAAACCGTTCGTGGTGAGGAGCCCACGAAGTGGGCGTCTCGAACCACAAAGACCATAAAATGCCCTTCGAGTTGCTTCGCGGCCCGCGCATCCTGAGCTTGTCGAAGGGCTCAGGGCGAACGGCCGAAATTTTTGTCATATACAGAGATTATCTATTGTGATGTGCTCAAACTATTTGTTGAGTAATTAAGCAAAAAGTATTACTACTTAACAGTATATACAACAATTAAGATAGAAGTATATGTTTAAACGCTTATTAAACATGCGCTTACCAGAAGGTCAATCTGCCTTTTTGTGGGGCGCACGGATTCGGGATAAAAACTGACGCATGAATCACCCCTTGGGAAGTGCAATTGAGGTTTTTACTATTCTAAATACAGTGATAATCACACTATTTAAAGCTAAATAAATAATAGCTGCTATACTATACCAAAAAACAATATCATAAGTCTGTGAAATTAATTGTTGAGTCACACCCATCACATCCAACAATGTAATAGTGCTTGCTA
>MGXW01000018.1 GCA_001801495.1 Gammaproteobacteria bacterium RIFCSPHIGHO2_12_FULL_37_34 | reverse complement strand
CACAAATTCAAACCGAATTCGTGATTACGGATTGAATATTGATTACAATAAAAATGATCCACTCTTTTCTTATCAATTAGGCGCAGGATATTTGAGTAATTTAGCTAACACACTTTATGTGAGTTCCAGTAAAGCATTAAGTAGTAATTTAGGAAATAAAAATTTATACGTTCATGCTGTTCCCGCACTTGATTTGCATGGCAGCTTTAAAGTGAAACCATTTGATATCATTGTTAAATATATTGGTGCATTTCAGACATTTAATGTAAATGATATTCCTTATACCAGAAACGGCGGTAATACTATTGTCGGTGCAAAACCAGCTGCTTGGGGAATGAACTTAGGCTATTCATTCCCTCTATTTGCTTATGATTCACGTGTTAGTGTGGGCTATCAAGGTTCTAAAGAAGCGGTTGCGTTAGGTACAGCAAGCGGAAGCACGGCAAGCTCGTTTTCTGGTGTATACGGTACGTTTTTTGCAATCGGATTACCGAAGAATAGATATTTTGCCAATTACGGCATTGATTTTCATCGATCATTTCGTACGAGTGCAGAACTTGCTTACGAGGGCAGTTATAGCGCAAGTAACGGTGGTACAAATACAAGTGGTTGGGTTGGCATTTTATTATTGACCGCACGATTTGTGTAGTGGCAGTTCAGATTGATTATCTAAGATTGCGCGAGGCGTAGACCCTGATAGCATTGAACCGCGAAAAAAAGATTGTTGTTGTAGCAAAGCTTCATGGCGTATACATATTTCATTTTGTAATGGTTTCATAATGGAAGCAGATATTGGATTACAATAGATATTAAATTTTTTTAATGTTTTATTTGCTTTCAGGGCTTCCATTAAATCACGCGCACCAGCATTTCCAATTTTATTTTGACTAAGATTAAGCGCGATAAGAGATGGATTTTTTTTTAGCCAGTCAGCAATAGATCGGGCTCCTTTACTAGAAATATTGTTTGATGAGAGATCAAGTTCAATAATCGTATGATTATTTTGTAATGCATTTATGAGTGTACAAATACATTCATCATCTAGCTGGTGTTGATTCAGCCTAAGAATTTTAAGAGTAGTATTCTCTTTTAGAATTTTTATTAACATTTCTAATTCTTCTTTATTAAGAGGGTAGAGTTTGTCTAAGGTATCAAATTCGTTCTGATTTAAAGCTTCTGCAATTTCTTCAAATCTCATGACTGTGTCCTTATTTTTTTTAATATTAAAACAAAATTGTGTTACTAAACTTGATGCGCATGCAATTGTTCAGCGGTCAACATCAATACGCCCCCTTCACCATGATCAAATTCAATCCAAGTAAAAGGGATGTCAGGAAATTGTTTACCTAAAGCAATGTCATTGTTACCCACTTCGATGATTAATATCCCATTTGGTTTGAGATAAGCAGGGGAGGCTTGTAAAATACGTTTTGCAAAATCCAAACCTTCTTCTCCGGCAAGAAGCCCTAGTTTTGGTTCGTGAAGATATTCTGGTGGAAGAGTAGACATTTCGTAAGCGCTCACATAAGGCGGATTGCTAATGATTAAATCATATTTTTGTGGAGGCAAAGAAGAAAACAAATCAGACTCAAACAAATGAACTTGTTCTTCAACTTCATGTCGTAAGATATTGATTTTAGCAACAGTTAAAGCATCATGTGAAATATCACTCGCATCGATTTTAGCATGTTCAAATGCTTTAGCACAGGCGATGGCAATGCAACCGCTACCGGTACATAAATCTAAAATGGTTTGTGGTTCACTTGCGCCAAGCCATGGTTGAAAATGTTTTTGAATTAATTCCGCGATCGATGAACGTGGAATGAGCACACGTTCATCCACGTAAAAAGCGAGTCCAGCAAACCATGCTTCATGAGTCAAATAGGCAAGTGGGATTCTTTTAGCTACACGTTCATTAATCAATTGCATAAGTTTTATTTGTTCATCTTTTGTAAGATGAGCATCTAAAACAGTTGGATGGATGTGGTGAGGTAAATGTAAAGTATGTAATACTAAAGCGGTTGCTTCATCCCAAGCATTATCCGTTCCATGGCCAAAATATAAACCTGCTTCATTAAAGGAGCTAGTGGCATAGCGCATATAATCGCGAATGGTAGTCAGTTCGGGATGTTTAATCATAACTATATAGTATCTTGTTTAAGTGCGAGAATAAATATGCCAACCCACATAGGCTCATTGGTGATTGATCTTGAAGGTACGCGGCTTTCTGTAGAAGAAAGCGAACTACTGACTCATCCATTAATTGGTGGGGTAATTTTGTTTTCCCGTAATTATGAATCGCGTCAACAATTGAAGGATTTATGTCAACATATTCGTTCTGTTCGTCCTATTCCTTTATTAATTATGGTTGATCAAGAAGGAGGAAGGGTACAACGTTTCATTCATGAATTCACTCGCCTTCCAGCGATGGCAACATTCGGGGAATTATATGACAACCATCAAAAGCGTGCTTCTCGTTTAGCAAAAAATTGTGGTTGGTTAATGGCTGTTGAATTATTATCTGTTCACGTGGATTTAAGTTTAGCGCCGGTTTTGGATTTACAAAAAAACATTAATCAGGCCATTGGTAATCGAGCATTTCATCCTAAACCGGAAGTGGTGATTCAATTAGGCAAAGCATTTATTGAGGGTATGCGAGAAGCAGGCATGGCAGCAACCATTAAACATTTTCCTGGGCATGGGTCTGTTCAATTGGACTCACATCTTGGGTTTCCTCGTGATGAACGCACGATTCAGGAGCTTCAGCAGGAAGATATGTTACCATTTATCCACTTGATTCAAGATCATGTTGAAGCTGTGATGGTGGCGCATATTCTATTTCCCAATGTGGATGCAGCTTCTGTTAGTTATTCGCGTTATTGGCTGCAAGATATTTTGCGAGGAAAGCTAGGTTTTTCTGGAATAATATTGAGTGATGATTTAACGATGGAAGGAGCAAATATTTCGGCTCATTATCCTGATAGGGTGATAGCAGCAAAAGAAGCGGGATGTGATTTTACTTTACTTTGTAACAATCGAAAAGGTGTGATACAAACAATAGATTATTTACCGAAGCATTTTTATTTTGTTGAGGAGAAGAAATGGCATCGATTGCAAGGAAAATTCACAGATCAGCTGGAACAGCAGGATAGATGGCAACAAACTAATAAACTTATCTCAGATATGTATACTAAGAGAGATCAATGAAAAACAATAAACCAGATATGATACGCATACAAGAGCAAGCCGAATGTCTTTATAATTTTACTGCAGTTAATCAAGCCTTAGATAAAATGGCGCATGAAATGACAGAGCGTTTGGCCAATGATAATCCTTTGCTACTCTGTGTGATGAAAGGCGCCTTGGTTGTCGTTGGCCATTTGATAACCAGGCTTCATTTTCCTCTTGAATTGGATTACATTCATGTGACCCGTTATCAAGGGAGCACGAGAGGAGGTGATTTACACTGGTTAGTTGAACCGCGTGAAGAGTTACAGCATCGTACGGTTGTTATTATTGATGATATAATGGATGGTGGATTGACACTTGCTTCCATTATAGATTATTGCAAGCAAGCGCAGGCTAAAGCAGTTTATTCAGCGGTGCTTGTTAGTAAAAATCGTCATCGTGAAACGGGTGTGCATTTTGAGCCTGATTTTGTTGGGGTGAGAACGGAAGATAAGTATTTGTTTGGTTTTGGTTTGGATTATGAAGAGTATTTGCGAAATGCTCCTGGGATATATGCTGTTTGCGAATGAGTTTTTATAACACGGGATTGACTATGGTTGCTTTTGCAGCATTTTTATTTGTATTTATTGTACTTGCTTATCATGAAACCTCTTTAGTGATCTGGACACTTACCTTTGGCTTGCTGCTTATTTTCACTGTTGCATTTCAAGGGGTGACTACTGGCATCACTCTAACTGGGATTGTTTTTTTGGCATTAGCATGCTTATTCAATGTGGCAATATGGCGTAGACGTTTAATTAGTCAATTTTTATTCCATTGGTATTGTAAAGTGATGCCTACGATGTCTAAAACAGAACGTGAAGCTATTCATTCGGGAACAGTAACATGGGAAGGCGACTTGTTTCGTGGCCATCCTAATTGGCATAAACTAATAGCTTATCCTGTTTCAACATTAACAGCAGAAGAACAAGCTTTTCTTGATGGTCCAGTTGAAACATTATGTCGCATGATTAATGATTGGGACATTACCCATAATCGAGCAGATTTACCTGAGGAAATGTGGAAGTTCATTAAAGAGCAAGGGTTTTTTGGTTTAATTATTCCTAAGCAGTATGGGGGTAAGCAATTTTCTGCTTATGCGCACTCACAAATCATTGTAAAAATTAGCGGCTTGAGTGTTACTGTATCAACAACCATCGCTGTACCTAATTCATTGGGCCCAGCTGAATTATTGCTTCATTATGGGACAGAAGAACAAAAAAATTATTATTTACCGAAGCTTGCACGTGGCGAAGAAATTCCTTGTTTTGCGCTCACTTCTCCTGATGCAGGTTCTGATGCAAGTGCAATGACTGATTATGGCATTGTTTGCTGGGATATGCATGAGGGAATCAAAACATTAGGTATACGGTTGAATTGGAATAAGCGTTATATTACGCTTGCACCCATTGCTACAGTGATTGGATTAGCATTTAAGTTGTATGATCCTGATCATTTGCTTTGGGATAAAAAAGAAGATATTGGTATCACGTGTGCTTTAATTCCTCGCCATACAAAAGGTATTACCATTGGTCGTCGTCATTTTCCAGTGAATACACCTTTTCAAAATGGACCCATTCAAGGCAAGAATGTTTTTATTCCAGTATCGTGGATTATTGGTGGAGAAAAACAAGCAGGCAAGGGTTGGCATATGTTGATGGAGTGTTTGGCAACAGGCCGAGCTATTACTTTACCTGCAAGCACTGTAGGTGGCTCAAAAATATTGTCTTTTGCGACAGGGGCTTATGCGCGCATTCGAAAGCAATTTAATTTACCGATTGGTCGTTTTGAAGGAGTGGAAGAAGCGCTTGCTCGAATTGGTGCTTATTCTTATTTAGCAGATGCTGCACGAACATTTACTGTGAGTAGTATTGATGCTGGTGAGAAACCAGCGGTTGCCTCAGCGATTGTGAAATATCATGTCACTGAACTAGGACGCAAAATGGCTTGTGATGGCATGGATATTCATGGCGGAAAAGGAATATGTTTAGGCCCTAAAAATTATTTAGGCAGAGGTTTTGAATCATGCCCGATTGCAATTACTGTTGAAGGCGCCAATATTCTGACTCGCAACATGATTATTTTTGGGCAGGGTGCGATGCGCTGCCACCCCTATGTATTGGCAGAACTAGAAGCAGCGCAATTGCAAGATCATGCTGCGGCTTTGGTTGCTTTTGATAAAGCAGTGATGAAACATATTGCTTTTGGCATCAGTAATGTGGTGCGCAGTATAGTGCTTGCGGTGACGGGTAGTTATGTTGTTTACACACCTGCGATTAAACACAAACGTTATCTTCAGCATGCCACACGATTTTGTTCTGCGTTTGCGTTATTGGCTGATTGTTCAATGTTAGTGTTAGGTAGCCAACTCAAACGAAAAGAGAGTATCTCTGCTCGACTGGGCGATATATTAAGTTTTTTATATCTTTTGTCGGCTGTCATTAAACATTATCACGATCAAGGCGAGCAACAGGATGATCTTCCTCTCGTATCCTATGCTTGTGAATATTGTTTATTTGAGATTCAAGAACGATTCAATGATATCATGCATAATTTTCCTAATCGTTGGTTAGCTTATCTACTTCGTGTTTTTATTTTTCCCTTGGGGCAACATTTTACTAAACCAAGCGATAGATTGAATCATAAAATTTCTCAATTATTAATGGCACCAACGCTTACCAGAGCGCGTTTATCTGCTGGCGCATTTCTTTCACCGGGTAAAGAAAATATTCTTACTGATCTTGAAGACGCATTAATTAAAACGATTGCAGCTGAACCTATTGAAAAATTAATTAAAACAGCAAAACATGATGGTGCAATTATGGGATATACCTTATTTGAGCAAGCTCAAGCCGCATTGAAAAAAAATATAATTACTATAGAACAATTTGATATGTTCACGCAGGCGGAAGAAGCGCGACAAAAAGTAATTGCAGTGGATGATTTCAATACGGAGGATTTAGCAAGAAATGTACTGATTGCCACCCAACAAGGACTATATGCAGACCCAGATGGCACACATGGTTAAACGCCCATGGTTATCAAATCAAGTTCACGAGAAATATTTTATTATCTTCTGATTCTAACCGGATTTTTTCTATTATTAGAAGTTAGTTTTTTTATTCAAAACTATCGAGATTTTTTAGCGGAAAGCTCATCTGTTTCAGGTGGTTTACAACTCCCTGTTGTTTTCTTGCCGCAGATCGCATTATTTATATTGATACAATTATCCATTCATTTTGTTTATTGCGTATTAGTTTGGGTAATTAGTTTGAGCATTCTAAGATTATTATCTCGACCAATTATTGCTGATCTATATCTAAGTATTGGGATTTGGCTATGTGGTTTATTTACTATATTACTAGCCAATGATATTTATTACCCTCATTCTAAATTTTCCGAATTGTTACAGTTTTTTTTATTTAATTCTTTTGTTGCTAAAGGGTTATTGATTGTTTTCTTAGGAGTCGATTTTTTTCTTATTTTATTAACGTTATTATCTTGGGTTTTATATACACATCGGTTATGGCTTGTTATAAGTTCAATCATTACTTTAATTTTGATTTATAACTCATTTTACTTTTGGGAAGAGAAGCAAAAAGGAATAGTTGCTAGCAATGAACGTCCTCACATAATTGTGGTAGGGGTAGATGCTCTACGACCTGATTTCTTAGGTTTTTTTGGGCGTGAAATTAAAACACCTTTTATGGATTCTTTTTTAAATCATGCGACGGTATTTAGTCAGGCGGTGACACCCTTAGCAAGAACCTTTCCGTCTTGGACTAGCATCCTCACCGGACGCTATCCTAAAGAAGTTGGAATTCGTACCAATTTAGCGCAGCTTCAATTTGCTGATTTAACTTATACGCTCCCAAAAATTTTAAAAAACCAAGGTTATACAACATTATTTGCAACAGATGAAACTCGTTTTAGTAATATCGGAACAAATTTTGGTTTTGATCGTATGATCACGCCAACAGTAGGGTTAAGTGATTTTTTATTTGGTACGATTAATGATTTTCCATTTTCGAATTTATTAGTCAATACAGCATTAGGGAGGTGGTTGTTTCCATATAGCTATGGAAATCGTGCGGCTTATGTTACGTATCAACCCGATTCATTTTTAAATTTGCTTTATCCTGTATTAGCTGAATCAAATAAAACCCCTCTTTTTTTAGCGGTTCATTTTTGTTTGCCGCATTATCCCTATCTATGGGCTGATTTGCCGGAAGAGAGCGGTCAGGTGGTTTGGCGTTATCAAAAAAGTATAGAACGAGTAGATCAACAATTAGGTTCATTTTTTTTCATGCTGCAGCAATATGGTTTGTTGCAACGAGCAATAGTGGTGTTGTTATCAGATCATGGGGAGGCATTAGAATTTACAGGCGATCGTATTACGGAAAAAGAATTATTTTTAACTTCCAACGCGCATAGGATGAGTATCCCACAATTTTATCCTAAGAGTGATAATGAAGCGGTTAATCAATCGGCTGGCCATGGTACCGATGTGCTTGGATTATCACAATATCATAGTGTGTTAGCCATTAAATTATATGGAATGGGATTGCAATCAGAAAAAGTAATATCTCATATCGTTTCATTACTAGATGTTAAACCAACCATTTTATATTTTTTGGGTATACCATCCATTGCATCAAGCGGTCAATCATTAGCGGGCGTTATTAATGGAAAACATGAAGTTTCGTTGAAACATCTTCCTGTTTTTCTTGAAAGTGATTTTTCGCCACCTGCTATTCGTACGGTTTTTCCAAATACCCATCAGGTTTTGTTAGAAGGGATTAACATTTTTTCAATTGATCCAAATACTTTACATTTAATTGTGAAGGAGGAGATGAATCAAAAAATCATCAAGAGTAAACAATATGCAATTATTGATGATGAGTGGATGCTTGCGCTCTATCCGCAAAACGCAGATTATCGTATGCCAATTTTAATTAATTTGAAAACAGGTGTATGGACGAATGATATGCAATCCTCTTTTGCAAGATTATCGCCTGCTTCGCGCTTGCTTCGTTCTTTAAAAAGGTTTTATGGCGATGAATTAAGTTAAAAATTATTTTAACTGAACCTCTTAGCAATCATTTGATATCTTTTTACTTTAAAAGCACAAGGTAATATTTGTTCACAGCATCAAATGATTATTTTAGTTCCATTTTGGAAATGAAATATTAAAGTAGTTATAACCATTATTGATTTTAACCATATGATTAATAAATAAAATACCAAATCTCGTTTATTACAGTATGCAACTTGGTCGCAGTGAGGTAAGAATTGGCTACCTGGTTTTCGATAGCTTACTCACAGAATTATCCACAGAATCTGTGGATAGCGCGCTGGAATTTAATATAACATGAGTATCGTCTAAGCCATGATGGTAATCATACCCAATCTAATATTTGTTCACATATTGAGAAAACCGTTGTCTTTTTTAAAAAGCCGCCTAATATTCATGTTTTTATTACGCTTATTACAAATAAGTTTTTGATTAAAATACAATTTTTACTTATGTTCATTTTTTAAACTTTTCATTTTATTATATTGATTACTATGTTTAAAGCAGTTTTCGATAGCTTATTCACAGAGTTATGCACAATATCTGTGGATAGTTTTTTCTAAATCTGCATTTTTGTCAGCAGGATATTAATGCCGGAGAGAAATTCTTGTGGAGTCGCTTCTTTTTCTGTTTAGTGTTATACTTGTATTACAAATTACGAAACAGGTTATTTATGATAGCAGTAAGATTGCCCAAAGAACTGGAAATGCAGCTAGAAAAGGTTGCTAGCGAAACGCATCGCTCTAAAAGCTACTATATCCGAAAGGCATTAGAGCAATTTTTAGAAGATCGTGAAGATTACCTATTGGCGGTTGCTCGCTTAGAAGAAAACAACCCTCGCATACCCTATGAAAGAGTAAGGAAAGAGCTTGGCTTGGACGATTGATTTTGACAAAAAAGCTAAAAAAGAATTTGCTAGCTTAGAGAAATCAGCTCAAAACCAGATTGATAAATTCCTTTTGAAATTAATGAAAAGCGTTAATCCTAGACAATTTGGAGAAGCCTTAAAAGGCAATATGCAATCCTTTTGGCGTTATCGTGTCGGTGATTACAGGCTTATTTGCAGCATTCACGATAAAGTATTAATAGTCGTAGTTCTTCGCGTCAAACATCGTAAAGAAGTTTATAAGAAAAATATTTAGCTGGCTGTTACAAAAAATGTGTATCTTCTCCCAAACTGTTCTTGAAATGGTATGAATTTTTAGATCATAATGGGCAACCTTTTTGATACTTGTTGCACTTTAACAAAGGATCCTATGCTGATGCAATTTAAAATTTTCTTGATTATCTTTATCACAT
>MGXW01000017.1 GCA_001801495.1 Gammaproteobacteria bacterium RIFCSPHIGHO2_12_FULL_37_34 | reverse complement strand
TGAAAATAATGTGTACGATGTTCTGGATGCTTGCTACGATAAGGCTCCGGAATTAATACTTCAACCAACTGGCCTAATAATTCATCTTCTTCATAACCAAATAAAACTTTAGTTTGTTGATTAACAAAAGTAATTTTTCCTTCTCGATCCACCATGACGATCGCATCGGGTGTTGCTTCTAATGTTTTTTGAAACTTTTGTTCTGTTAGTCTTTGTTTTGACAAATCCCTTGCGATGGTTGACACGCCAACGATCTCACTTGTTAAATCTTTAATTGGTGAAATCACAATAGAAACAGGAATGAAACGCCCATCTTTATGTTTGCGTAATGTCTCAAAACAAGGAATATATTTCCCTTCTCGTATTTTTTTGAAAATATGCATTAATTCAGGCAGTTTTTCATCAGGCACAATCAACTTAATAGATTGATGAATGGCTTCATGACTTTTATAACCATATAATCTTTCAGCAGCTTGATTCCAACTAGTAATCGTTCCATCTAATGTTTTACCAATGATCGCATCAAATGACGAATCAACAATAGCTGCTAAACGAGATTGCTCTAATGCTAACAAATGATCTTTCTCATTAGTTTTGTTGATCCGCCACGTATGATAAAACAAAATGCCCATTAATAAGCAAATGACAGACGTAACAAATAAGACAATACCAAATTCATATGAATAGAATCCCAGCCATTGATCTAGGCCAAGATGTAATAACATAAAGTATTGCAAAAGCGAAAGCAAACTAATAATAAATAAGCTTAACGCAAGCAATTTAATGAGGTACATTAGTTTTGCTTGTTTGCTTGTTTGCTTGTTTGCTTGTTTGCTTGTTTGCTTGTTTGCTTGTTTGCTTGTTTGCTTGTTTGCTTGCTCATGATGTGATTTTTTTTATGGCTGCTAAAAAAAGCGTGATACCTGATAAAATAAAACAAAGTGCTGTATTGATTTTCATGGATGGTAAAGTTGGTAAAATACTTTTTAAAATAGAAGCATCTGCTATCCATCCAGCTATCACAAGTGATCCAATGAAGATAGAGAAAATGCCCATTATTTTAGAAATGCGCAAAGCAAATCGGTTATCGAAATTAAAATGGCGCAAAGATGGCTTCCCTGTGATAAATTTGCATGGTAAATTCTAAAATAAAAATAATGCGAATGCTACTCATTTTCATTCGCACTGCTAGACTTAAATGAAGGCCATTATGTTAAAAATGACTTAAATAAATTCAACTCATCCTCTCTAATGGCGTTATAATATTAATTGGACCTTAATCCAGATCATCTATTATAGAGATGCAATCTATGCCTGATAATTTTGAATCGTTTAAAAAAAACCAAGAAGATGCCTTCAATCAACTGATAGCAGATTATTCTAAAAATTTACCTACAAAAATAAATGAATTAATTGCCTTGTGGAAAAATTTAAAAGAAACATGGCGTGCATCTATTTTTACTCGTTTCAAATTTAAACTACATCATCTAAGCGGCTCTGCCGGTACATTTGGGTATGATGATTTGGGTAATCAAGCAAGTGCTCTAGAACAACTTCTCCATAAAAAAGACCAGCTTTCTTCTGAAGAAAAACAATTTGTAGATAGATTGTTAGAAATTCTCATTCAATACTCTTTACAACTCCCAAGAAAAATTTGTTTACCTGTTGTGCATTCCCAGGAACCCCTCATACAAAAACTAATTTTTGTGTTGGATAATGATCAAGAATGGGTAAACCACTTTAGTGAAAAAATCATGATTTTTGGCTATGTCACTAGACAGTTTGATCATCTTTCAGATTTGATCAAAGCCTTATCCATAGAAACGCCTACTGTTTTATTAATCAATATAAACTTAATAGAAAATAAATCAGAAAAAGAACTTGATGAGCTCAAAACAAATTATTTTGAAAACATTCCTTTACTTATTTCTGCTTCAAATGGAGAATTTCAATTACGTTTAAAAGCAGTTTGGCTGGGTGCATCCGCTTATTTCATTAAACCTATATTAATAGATGAATTAATTATTGAATTAGATCATCTACTGGCGTTAGATAAAGCAGTATATCGCGTTCTTATCATTGACGATGATACGGAAGTCGCAGATTATTATTTAACCGTTTTAAGTAAATTAGGAATCAGCGCTACAGTGATTAACAAAGCAAGTCACACCGATTACGTTTTGCATGAATTTAGCCCCGATTTGATATTGCTTGATCTTCACATGCCAAATTGCAATGGTTATCAATTAGCAGCTATCATTCGTCAACAAAAATGCTACGAATACATACCTATTCTATTTCTATCCGTAGAAAAAAATAAAATAATTCAGCAACGGGTCATGAGTGTAGGTGTGGATGATTTTATCCCAAAATCTATTGAGCCAGCGTTACTAGCATCCATCATTAAAAACAAGATTAGTCGTTACAAATCATTGCGCACATTAACTATAAAAGATAATTTAACTGGCGCATTCAACCATACTTTTATTTTTCAACAATTGCAACTTGAAATTGATGCTGCCATGAAAATTCATATTCCACTTAGCATCGCTATTTTAGATTTAGATTTATTTACTGATATCAATCATACTTACCATCACACCACTGGAGATTATATTCTCAGAAGTTTTTATCTCATGTTGGAAAATCGTTTACATACTTCTTGTATAATAGGTCGTTATGGTAATGATCAATTTGTAGTAATTCTTCCTGATGCAGATATAGAGCGAACGACATCGCTAATAGATATGCTAAGAGAAGAATTTGTTAAAATCCCTTTTTATACAAACAATCGTACATTTCATGTTAGTTTCAGCGCAGGAGTAGCATCTTCTCCGCCACATCAAACCAATGTTGCTATTATTAAATCAGCCAATGAAGCTTTAATACGCGCTAAAAAAGCAGGTCGAAATCGAGTAGAAGTGATGTTAGAAAAAGCACCTTTTGTGTCTCATATTTCGTAGATAGGTATTATGACAATTGATTCTGCTCTTATTTCTTCTGAAAAAGTACTCATTGCTGATGATGATGAACCCACTCGTATTTTATTACGAACTGCCATTAGCAAATGGGGTTATCAGGTTATAGAAGCTACTCATGGCGAACAAGCATGGGATTTATTACAGCAGCCTGATGCACCGAAGCTACTTGTCGTTGATTGGCTTATGCCACAATTAGATGGTCTTGCTTTATGTGAACGCATCAGGAATCAACTTGTTTTGCAACCGTATATTATTTTTTTAACTCGGTTATCAGGCACACCTAATATTCTGAAGGGTCTTGAAGCTGGAGCAGATGAATTTCTAATTAAACCAGTGAACTATTCAGAATTACATATTCGTTTGCTTGCTGGAGAAAGAATTGTTAAATATCGAGATATCGTCATCAGTAAAAATCAAGAACTACAAGTATGTCTAACCTATATTAACACCTTAGAACAACTACTTTATCTTATTCTAGAAGGAAAAAAATGATTGATTAATTTAAACTACCTAAAAACCATTTTTGGCGATGATCAAAAAGAAATAAATGAATTTCTTAATCTTTTCGTCAATTCCGCACAAAAAAGTGTTCAAGAAATTGAACAAGCCACACAAAATAAAAATGTTCGATTGCTAAAATTTCAGCTACATAAACTAAAAGGTTCGGCAGGTAATAGCGGTTTTGTTAAACTCGCCGATGTATGTCAACAAGCAGAAGACCATATCGAACAACAAGATTGGACGCTTATTGCTAGGGATTGCTTAGAAATAAAAAATTATATTTTGCGCTTAGAAAATGAAGTTGCAAAAAAATCAATAGCTTGCTCTTAGCCTTAAATAATATTTAGCTTAACTAAGCTTTCTTTAAATATTCTGCGATCATTTTTGGTAACGTCTGAATATCAATTGGCTTTGCAACATACCCATCACAACCGGCTGCTAGAATCTTTTCCCTATCTCCTTGCATGGCGTAAGCTGTGAGCGCAAGAATAATAATATGTTTAAATTTAGGATTCGCTTTGAGTATACGTGTTAATTCTATTCCATCCATCTGAGGAAGTTGTATATCCATCAAAATGAGATGCGGTTGAAATGTCTCTAAAACTTTTAGTGCCTCTTCAGCTGTTGTGGCAGTCTCAATATGATATCCTTCTCCCATAAGCAATACTTTAACTAACTTTAAGTTAACAGCATTATCATCAATGATCAGAATAGTCTCATTTGCCATATGTTCGCTTCCTTTAAAGAGGACTACAAGGAAGAATAGCATAAAATATGCTGCCTTTCTTCCAAACACTCTCCACACCCACTCGGCCTCCTTGCGATTCAACAATTTGTCGTGTTAGTGCAAGCCCCAAGCCAGTGCTAATGTGTTCTTCTAAATTAATGCTATCCTTATCAACTTTTTGAAAAGCAATAAAGAGTTTTGGTATATCTTCTTGACGAATTCCAATTCCTGTATCTTCTACCTCTAAACGAAAAAAATTGCTTTTATCTGGGCGAACCCGAATAATGATATGCCCACCAGGATAAGTAAACTTAAACGCATTGGAAACGTAATTATAAATCACTTGTTTAAATTTAGTTGAATCGATAATGATATAATTTACTGCTGGATCCACTTTTATTTCTAAACTGATATTTTTACCTATAATCAATGTATTAAAGACATCAAGCGTTCGTTTTAATACTCGTATAACATCCACCTTGGCAGGTTTAAACTCTATCATTCCCGCTTCAAGTTTAGCAATGTCAAGCAACTCATTTATTATCGCCAATAATTGGCTTGCACAAGATACAATATCACTTAAATATTCTTTTTGTTCTGGAGTAATATCACCTGTTTTCCCATACAATATTAATTCGGTAAACCCAATAATTCCATTGATAGGCGTGCGTAAATCATGTGACATATTTGACAAAAATTCAGCTTTAGTAAACAATGCTCGCTGCATATTTTTTTTATTGTTCTTCTTCAACTTCATTTTCTTTTTCATTGCAATCTCATCTCCTTCCTCCATCCCATAATACTTGCAATAACGATTCTGTCCTTATATTTTCGATTAAGCTTGCTTGATCAGTTTTGGTTAATATTCTCCCATTAGAATATTTTACAATTTGTTTGATATCTTTGGAACGCAATTGACTCATCCATGAAATAATAATAGGCCAAAAGCGCTGCTTCATCACATAAACAAGATCCACTTCACCTTCATCTTTAATATAATAAGTTGGATAATGTCTCTGGAAATGTGATATCACACATGTTTTTGCGAGGTTGGTGTACAAATCAGAATCTTTCAATAGGCTAGTTAATTCTACTTCAGAATATCCCTTATCAAACACATAGGCTCGTATGGCATGAAAAACAAATGGGTCAGTAAAAATTAATTTACGTGCTTTTTTAGGTGCTGGAAGTAATTTATCTTCAATCAAAGCTGATTGAATGAATAGTGTGTCGATAATAGATAATAACTCTAAATAATCTCTAATCGTTTTTGGATGTTCAATGGATAATTCTTTAACTAATCCATTGAATGAAACCGGTACAAAATAATGTTGAATAATAAAAGTTAAAATCTCGCGAATAAAATTTGTATGTTTGCCATGCAATAACAATTCTTTGATGATGCCATCTGAATACAAAGCAAATGTTTTAGCAGATATTTTTCCAAATGTCATTACATCATAAATAGCTGGTAAATATCCGCCGTGTAATAGATAACAATTAAATTCTTTTAGTAAATCGATAGTATGAGGATGTTTGAGCAATACAGTTTCTCGAAATGAAAGTGGATGGATATGCAGATTGTTTTCATCTTTTATATCAATATGAATTTGTTTTATTTGATTGCTAAGAGTACTATCAGCACTAGTGAGCATGATGATTGCGTGTTGCATACAGGCTTTTGTCGCCAACCACAGGATGGCTTTATTCCAATCTATAATATAATTGATATCATCAATAATAATATATTGTCTCGTAGTAGGTTTTTCAGTAAGCTGCGTTTGAAATAATTGAATGAGCTCATCGCTATTCTTAATCCTCTTCCCAGAAAAAAATGTGATTGCTTCTGCGTGTACGCCCGCTCCAAGTAATCGAACTATCCATTGCTTAAGCAATGTGGTTTTTCCTAATAATTGACCGCCTACTAAAGTATGTATCCCTTCAGTAGTAGGTAGTCGATTAAGTAGAGGAGATGAATATTTAAAAGAATAATTTTTTAAACGTGCCAATAGTGGATCGCGTTCACTAAAGTGAGCGGGAAATTTTTTATGCAAATTATCTGAAAGAATATCTGTATTCATCTACTTATTATAAATCCTTTTAGAAATGAATAAATTTGTTCATTGTCTATTTTTTTTAAAAAAACCAATCCGATATAAGCTATAACTAAATAATAAATATAATAATTTTTGTTAACCCCCAATGATCAAACATAATCTATACTATAGTTAATAAGACCTGGAGAGGGTGGGCAAGATGAATATTCATTTGCGAGAAATAAGAAAATTGATGCTCTTTATTAGCAGCATGCTCATTTCTTGCGTTATTTTTGCTAATCCGGAAGCTGGAGAAGTAGTAGGTGGCAGTGCGACAATTACTTCCCCCGATGCTAATACGGTGCAAATTAACCAAACGTCTGATAAAGCAATTATCAACTGGAATTCGTTTAATGTTGCCCCACAAGAACGGGTCAATTTCCAACAACCTTCTAGCAGTTCAATTATATTGAATCGAATCAATCCAGCAAATGGCGCTTCTTCTATCGAAGGAAGATTAAGCGCAAATGGCCAAGTATGGTTAATTAATCCGGCAGGCATTCTGTTTGGTCAAGGCGCTGAAATAAATGTAGCGGGATTGTTAGCATCCACTGCAGATATAAGCAATGAAGATTTTATGTCTGGTCATTATCACTTTAAACAATCACCCAATTGGAACGGCGCTATTATTAATGAAGGCATAATCAAAGTAGCAGAAGCAGGCTTAGTAGCATTAATCGGTGCTGGTGTTGTGAATAATGGGCATATTGAAGCAAATTTAGGAAACGTTGTATTAGCAAGTGGTAGTGAATTTACGATTGGTTTTTCTGGAAACGACATGATTAGTTTTGCAGTTGATGGTGAAGTGCTGAAACAAGCCATTGATCAACATGGTCGCCAATTAAAAAACGGGGTAGAGCAAGCAGGTACCATTATTGCAAATGGTGGTAAGGTTTATTTATCAGCAAAAGCAGCAGGTGATGTGCTTGATCGTGTCATTAATATGCAAGGTGTGATTGAAGCGCGTTCTGTGAGTGTCCAAAATGGCACGATTGTACTAATGGGACATAGTGGTTCTGTAAAAGTTTCAGGAAAAATGATTGCATCCGGGAAACGTCCTGGTGAACGTGGTGGTAACGTGCAAGTACTAGGTTCACAGGTTGCATTAACAGATGATGCTTATATCAATGTTTCAGGCGATATCGGTGGTGGTGAAATTTTAATTGGTGGTGATTATCAAGGAAAAAATCCTCTTATTTTAAACGCTAAAAATACTTTTATTGGTCCTGATGTTAATTTATTTGCTGATGCAGTTACTATTGGTAGTGGTGGTAAAGTCATTGTTTGGGCAAATGATGCAACTGATTTCTACGGAAATATTTTTGCACGTGGCGGAGCAGCAGGCGGTAACGGTGGGTTGGTAGAAACATCTGGTAAAAAATATTTAGCGGCAATGGGAAGTGTTGATGCAAGCGCACCTTTTGGAGAAGCTGGTATGTGGTTGCTTGATCCAGCAAATGTCACTTTATCAACAAGTGCTACCTCAAACGGTGGTTTTGATGGTGGTTCACCTAATACATATACCACAACCGCTAACACTGCCATCGCAAATGTGAATACAATTATGACTGCATTAAATTCAGGTACCAGCGTTACCATTCTCACTACACCTGGTGGCACACAAGCAGGTAATATCACTGTAAATGATGCTATCACTAAAACATCGGGTGGAGCAGCAACCTTTACATTAACTGCAGCAAGCGGAGGAACAATTGGGATAAATGATCCTATTAGTGCAACAGTAGGTGCATTAAATATTGTGTTAAATGGTGCAAGTATTATCAACATTGATGCCGACATTACAACAAACGATGGGAGTTTCACGAGTACTTCTTTGAATGCTACTAATTTAAGAGCCGCGTTAAATACAGGAAGTGGAACAGTAGCGATGAGTGCCAATCAAGATGGTGCGGGCACTCAAGTATTTAACATGGGCACCAGTGGATCGATTACTACTACAAATACAACAAATAGCGCTGTAACCATTACTCAAAATACAGCAAGTGGTGGTAGTGGAAATACAACATTACGTGACATTACAACAGGAGCAGGTGGTGGGATTACTGTGAATGCATATGCAGGGACCATCACAACAACGGCTAGTACGTTATTACTCACTACCGGGCAAATTAGTTTAGCAGCTAATAATATGACGTTAAGCACTAATGCAAACTCACAAATTGGTGGGAGTGCATTAAATGTAGGTAGCGCATCACGTGCCATTATTACGCCTGGCACGAGTGGAACATCGATTAGCATTGCTGGTGGAATAGGAACATTAGATTTAACTCAAGCAGAACTCAATAAAATACGTGCAACCGATGTACGTATCGGTGATAGCAATACTGGTTTGATGGTAATCGCTGGATGGACGCCTAATGCGACCTTTGCACCAGGGGTATTAACCTTATTTGCAGATGGTATTATTCAAACAGCCGCAACTAATCTTGCAACGAGTACATCTGATTTAATCATTCGTGGAGGAGGGGTGGTATCGTTATCTGATGATAATATCTTTTCAAATATTGCTGCAAATAAATCAGCTAATTTGCTTACACTAAAAAGTGCTGCAAGCAATACTTTAACGATTACCGATATCACGGATGACTTAGGAACAGTAAGTGGAATCACGGCGCCTGGTGGTGTTACGTTACGCGCAACACATACTAGTTCAAGTATCACGTTAAATGCAGGTATAACAGCAAATGCAGCAGGAAATGATATTGTATTATCAGCACCAACTTTCACTAACAATGCAGGAACAACAGCATTGAGTTCTGGTGTGGGCAATTTTCTAGTGTGGTCGAGTGATCCAGCGAGCGATAATCGAGGTGGATTGACTTACGACTTTAAACAATATAATGCAACTTACGGATCAACAACTGTAGAAGGAACAGGTAATGGCTTTTTATACACGATTGCTCCAACGATTACACCTTCATTAATCGGAACAATTAGTAAAGTTTATGATAGTACAGTTGCAGCCACACTAGCTGCAAGCAATTTTGCTGAGAGTGGTGCAATCGATGGGGATACAATCACACTCAATAATCCAACAGATGGTACGTATGATACAAAAAACGTAGGTATAAATAAAAATATTTCTGTGACAAGTATTGATGTAGCCAGTGCTAACGATGGCAGCGCAACAGTTTATGGCTATCAAATGAGTACCGATACTGCAAATTCTGATATTGGTACGATTACCAAAGCTACTTTAACGGCAGGATTAACGAGTGATGCGACTAAAGTTTATGATGCAACAACTGCCGCCAGTTTAGCTTCGAGCAATTACACATTAACCGGCGTATTAGGTAGCGATGTT
>MGXW01000016.1 GCA_001801495.1 Gammaproteobacteria bacterium RIFCSPHIGHO2_12_FULL_37_34 | reverse complement strand
TGATAAAACAGGAAAAAGGTGGCTCTATTATTAATTTTTCATCTGTTTGCGGGCATCGTGGTATGGGAGGAATCAGTTATGATGCTGCTAAGGCCGGTATTATCAGGGCAACACAAATAATGGCAAATGCCTTGGGAAAATATGCTATCCGCGCTAATAGTATTAGTCCAGGTACGCATAAAACAGAAATGAATCGCTATCAGTGGGAAAATGAAACAGATCTTGTTACTTATTCAACTTTTAAAAGTTGATTTGCTTATTCTTGATGATTTCGGGTTAGCTCCAGCTTTAACGCCCGAACAATGCCGAGATCTTTTTAATCTTATTGAAGATCGTCATCAACTTAAATCTACTTTGATTACTAGTCAATTACCTGTTAAGCATTGGCATGATTATATAGGTGAACCGACGATTGCAGATGCGATTTTAGATCGGCTTTTGGAAAATACTCATCGCTTGGAATTAAAAGGGGGATCGATGCGGAAACCTAAGTCAGTTGATTGAATCACTTAATTACGATAAACAACAAGAAAAATCTGGCGGTACCATCCCTAAATCATAAATGGGGATGGTACTTGCACAGTATAGTTATTAATGCTGTAAACTTAGGATTTCCTTCTCAGCATTTTTACTATCTTGTTCACTCTTATATCCCCATGCATAAACTGGAAAGTTTCCTGCATTATCTATATAACTACAAAAGTATCTATCAGTCGTTCCTTTTTGCGCATATTTATTACGAACGTTATAGACATTTTTTACGTCATTTTGACCCATTATAAAAGCAGTATTAAAATCTTTAGCATTAGTTAGAGAATAAACATTCCAATATAACTGACTTCCTTGATCGAGGGTGGAATCCTGCGCCGATGCAAAGAAAACTTTTTCACCCGAGTTTCCATAATATACTGAAACAGTATTTACATCTCCCCAGAGATTTTTAATTAAACTAGCTGGTGGACATGGAATCTGTTTTTCTCCTGCAAATGCAACCAAAGAACTTGATAAAAACGTTACAGCTAAACAACCCATTATGAAAGATTTTAATCTTATAGAAATGATCTCCTTTTCAAAGATGAAAAATACTATCCAATAACAAAAGCTCCTAAAAATTATTTTTAGAATCTCTTTTTGAAATTGAATTTTATCAAGTAATCTGGAAAATTGCTCGATTATTTTTGCGTTTTATCTGTACTATTCATGGAATGGCCGATGGTCCCACCAACTACTACACCACCTAGCACAATAATAGGATTACCAGATAAAGCGCCTACAGCTGTACCAGAGACTGCTCCAACCCCAGTATTCATATTTCTTGTATTAGATGCGCAAGCAACCAAACATGTGCTAAAAACTAGAAGAAAAAAACTCACTAAGGTTTTTTTCATTAAAAACTCCATTTTCATTAGAATATTGAATGTTGTATCTAACAGAATGAAATTATAGAGAAATAATTACAAAAATTTAAGTTGATTAATCGTGAACAGTCTGTAAAAATTTACTCGCTTTCAAAAACAGTTTCAGTGATTCTGTTCATGATCATAATATTCGCTGTTCACGTTCGTAATAATACGCAGAGGAAAAAGTCATGGGTAAAAAACGCTATAATTTAGATAATGATGAAAAAGAGATATTGAAAGATTTTGAAGACGGCAATTTTGTATCCGTTGACAATTTAGATGAAGAATTAGCATTAGCAAAGAAAGCAGCTAATCATTTCATGAAAAGAGATAGTCGAATTAATATCCGAATTTCAGCCGCTGATTTAAATATGGTTCGTCGAATAGCAGTACAAGAAGGTTTGCCTTATCAAACATTATTAGCAAGTGTCATCCACAAATTTGTAACGGGACGGTTAGTGAATAAAGAAGGAAGGTCACAAACTAATAAATAAAAACCATTCAAAATCATTGTCTAAAACGCGATTGTAGTTCCTGCCAACAATCAAGATAATTTTTTTGACGAAAATCAGCATGGTAAGCAAATGGCGCGAGACGCCAGGCATGCTGGGATTCAAACATAAAAGCGAGTGTATGATCATAATATTCCGGCTGTAATTTGGCCGAAATTGCTTTGTAGTAAGCATTGGCATCAGGACCATGAGCAGCCATACAATTATGTAAACTGCTACCTCCTGGTATAAATCCTGTTTCTTTTGCATCATAAGTGCCGCGAATAAGTCCCATATATTCACTCATTATATTGCGATGATAATAAGGTGGTCGGAAGGTATCATTTGCTACCATCCATCGCGGTGGAAAAATGACAAAATCGACATTAGCAATGCCTGGGATTGCAGATGGTGAGTGTAATACAGTGAAAATAGAGGGATCAGGATGATCAAAGCTCACACTATTTATTGTGTTAAATAAACTCAAATCATATTTATAAGGCGTATATGTTCCATGCCAAGCGACAACATCAAGCGGTGAACATGGAATAGATGCTTGCCATAATTGGCCTTGAAACTTTGCTAATAAGTTAAAATCACCTTGAATTTCTTCAAAAGCTGCGACAGGAATTTGAAAATCACGTGGATGAGCAAGTCCGTTTGAACCAATCATGCCTAATTCAGGTAAGCGAAATGGCATGCCAAAATTTTCACAAATATAGCCACGTGCCTTTTTTTCAAATAAACGCACTTGGAATATAATGCCACGTGGAATAACAGCAATTTCTCCAGGTTGAACATCCATACAACCAAACTCTGTTTTAAATTGTAATGGGCCTTCTTGTGGAACGATTAGAAAATCACCATCCGCATTATAAAAAAATTCATTTTGCATAGAAATAGTTGCAGCATACAGATGAATTGCAGCGCCTGTATGCATATCAATTGAGCCATGACCAGCGAAAGTTGTTAAACTGTCAACAAAATGACAAGGCACAGCTGGATAAGGCATGGGGTCCCAACGCATTTGTGTAGGTGGCGTATACGCAGAATCAAATGGTGTGCCATGCAAATTTGCATGAGGCAGAGCAACAAATTCACCGTGTTTTACTGAAGGGCGAATGCGATATAACCAGCTGTGTAAGTTTAAATGTCGTTTGAGGGTAAATGCACTTCCACTTAATTGTTCTGCATATAAACCATAAGGTACGTTTTGTGGTGAATTACGATGCTTGATGAGTGCACCTGGAATGGCTTCTGATTCAAAGTGATTGGCAAAACCTGATAAGTAGGGTAGAGCGTTATCCATCGTTCAATCCTTTTAGTCACTTTTTTCATATTGGACGCATTTTACAAGGGCTGCTAAAAAACGTGTGTTTTGTGCTTCTGTACCAATGGTTACACGGATATGTCGTGGCATATCGTAGGCATGTAATGGTCTTACAATCACGCCTTCACGTAATAAGTTTTGATAAACTGTTACAGCATGACCTACATCAATGGTAATAAAATTAGCGATGGACGGTATAAATGATAAATTCAGGCTTTTTAAGCTAGATTCTAATTGTTGCATGCCCTCATTATTTACTTGAATACTGCGTTCTACGTGTTTGTGATCAGCTAATGCCGCGCACGCTGCATGAGATGCGATCGTATTTACATTAAATGGTAATCGTGCTCGATTTAAAATATCCGCCACTTCTGATGATGAAATAGCATACCCTATACGTAATGCTGCTAATCCATAAGCTTTAGAAAACGTGCGTGTAATGATTAAATTGGGATAATGAGCAAGTAAAGATAAAGTATTAGGATAATCATGATGTGAAATATATTCCGAATAAGCTTCATCACAAATCACAATAATATGTGGTGGGATGGATTGCATTAATAATTCAAAGTCATTTGCATGAGTATACGTGCCTGTTGGATTATTGGGGTTAACCAAAAAAATCATTTTTGTTTTTTTATCTATTGCCTGAATAATATGGCGCACATCGTGACCCCAATGAATAGCAGGTGCTACTTTTATCTGAATACCATAACTTTTTAAGATGATGGGAATGGTTAAGAATGCATATTGAGAAATAATTGCTGTTTCATCAGGATTAAGAAATGCTTTTACCACTAATTCTAAAAGGTTTTCAGAGCCATTGCCCACAGTAATTTGTTCTGTTCGAATAGATAAAAAAGCCGCGAGTGTTTGTTTAAACTCATAACAATTACCATCAGGATAAATATGCGCAGCAGATAAAGCGTGTTCTGCAGCTTGTATGGCTTTGGGACTAGGCCCCAATGGATTTTCATTACTAGCGAGTTTAATGACTGATTGAATACCCAATTCACGCTCCACTTCCTCGATGGGTTTTCCTGGTTGATAGGGGGTTAAGTTGCGTATCCCTATATTAGCCAATGTTCGAAAATCAATAGTCATGTAGTGGGTTCCTTGGGCCATGCCTTAATAAAGGCGGATTGCAGTTGACAATATTCATCGATACGAACCAAGGTTGGATAATGACTAAGATCAATGTTGAATCGCCGCGCATTATATAATTGTGGTATCAAGCAAATGTCAGCTAAGCTCGCTTGATCACCAAAACAAAAATGTTGAGGTGCTTGGATAGTATTTAATTGTTTTTCAAGGGCAGTTAATCCTTTAATCATCCAATGCTGGTACCATTTAGTTTTCATTTCATCAGATATATTCAATTCTTGTGTCAAATAATTGAGCACACGCAAATTATTGAGTGGATGAGTATCAGCAACAATAGTAAGTGCAAATGCATTAACTTTAGCTTTAAGATAAGAATCGGTTGGTAATAAAGAAGGTGAGGGGTAAAGGTCATTCAAATAGTCAATAATAGCAAGTGATTGGGTGATGATTTTTTTACCGTCTTGCAAACTGGGTACAAGCGATTGTGGATTAATCGATTGATAAGCATCAGAAAATTGTTCTCCGCCTTGATGAACAAGATGAATGGGAATAAGTTCATAATTTAAATTTTTTAATTCAAGCGCAATACGTACCCGAAAACATGCGCTTGATCTAAAGTAGTCATATAGTTTTAATGTGCTCATGCAGGGCAACCACCTGTTGATGAATATTGCCAAAAATAGATTGATGATTTCTATCTACCATTTCAATTTTAATGCGATCACCTACTTGCATAAAGGGTGTCGTAGCTTTTCCTGATGCCAATAGTTCCAACATGCGTTTTTCAGCAATACAGGATGACCCTTGTGATCGATCATAATTAGAAACAGTACCAGATCCTATGATTGTGCCCGCGCATAATGTTCTGGTTTTAGCAGCATGCGCGATTAATGTCGGAAAATCAAATGTCATATCCACACCCGCCTGTGGACTACCAAATAATTTTTCATTTAAATAAGATAAAAGCGGAAGATGAACTTTTTTTCCATCCCAAGCAGTTTGTAATTCATCGGGTGTGACAGCAACAGGTGAAAATGCGCTGGATGGTTTACTTTGGAAAAACCCAAAACCTTTAGCCAATTCACTTGGAATAAGGTGACGTAGTGATACATCATTGACTAACATGATTAAACAAATAGTATGTTCTGCTTGCGCAGGCGTAATAGCGATGGGTACATCGGTTGTAATGACTGCAACCTCTGCCTCGAAATCTAAACCCCAATTTTCATCTAATAAAGGAATATCATCGTATGGACCTAAAAAGGAATCTGATCCACCTTGGTACATCAGCGGATCATGCCAAAAATTATCTGGCATCGCAACACCGCGCGCTTTGCGTACCAATTCAATGTGATTGACGTAAGCACTACCATCTGCCCATTGATAAGCTCGGGGAAGAGGAGAAGCAATCGATTGCTGTTGGAAAGCAAGAGGATTTTTTATTTCATTGTTATTGAGTTTGATATAGTATTTTTCTAATTCGGGTTGGCATGTTTGCCAATGATCTAAGGCAAATTGTAAAGTAGGAGCAATATCAGGCACAGCAATAGCAGACGATAAATCACGACTAACGATCACCAATTGCCCATCACGAGTATTGTTTTTTAAAGTAGCTAATTTCATGTTGTTTCTTCTTCATTTAATACACCACGTCGAATTTGATCCAGTTCGATTGATTCAAATAAAGCTTTAAAGTTTCCTTCACCGAATCCTTCATCACCTTTGCGTTGAATAATTTCAAAAAAAACTGGGCCAAATATATTCTTAGTGAATATTTGCAATAATATTTTTTTATCTTGTTTTGTATTACCATCAACTAGTATTCGATATTTCTTAAGTTCTTCGAGGGGTTCGCCGTGTTTTGGCAAACGTTTTTCTATTAATTCATAATAAGTATCTGGTGTATCTAAAAATTCTAAACCATTTTTACGCAGCGCATCAACACTTTTATAAATTTGGTTCGTGCCAAGAGCAATATGTTGAATGCCTTCTCCTTTAAATTCTTTGATAAATTCTTCAATTTGTGATTTATCATCAGATGATTCATTTAATGGAATACGAATTTTACTGCATGCGCTAGTCATGGCTCTACTTTTTAAACCAGTTAGCTTTCCTTCAATATCAAAATAACGTATTTCCCTAAAATTAAAAATTGAAGTGTAAAAATTTGCCCATTCATTCATTTGGCCACGATTTAAATTATGCGTGACATGATCAATATAGGTTAAACCCAATCCCGGATGAGGCTGATGTGTGGATAACTGAGGAAAATGAGCCAGATAATTGGCTTTACCCTCTTTATAATCCACAAAATAAATTAAACTATTACCCACGCCGTAAATCGCTGGAATGTTATAAATATTTTTCTGAGCAGTAGGTTGGTAAGGTAAAGCACCATGCGCTAAAGCATATTGAAAAGCAGATTCTGCATCTTTAACTTTAAATCCCATTGCACAAGCACACGTACCATGTAAATCAGCAAATTGACTGGCCATAGAGTCGTTAGTCACGTTAACGATAAAACGTATGTCATTTTGTTGGTAAATAGTAACATCATGGGCAGCATGTTTTGCAATGGGTGTCATTCCCATTGTTTTGAATTGCGAATCGAGTTTATTTCTATCGTGTGTCGTAAATTCAAGAAAATCGAATCCATTGGTACCAACAGGATTGGCTGTTGTCATTATGTTTGCTCCTTTTTATTTAAAATCAAAAACTTATTATACCTATTCGAACCCTGTTTATGGAAACAAAATTAACACTGGCACGGTAAGCGAGATCATTGCCATTTAGCTGCAGTAAAGCGAATGAAAAAACAGTGAGCTAAATTTGATTTATAGACATCGTTCAATCATAAAACTTATATCAATCGCACGATCATCAAATTTAACTTGTAAAGTATTCATGCTACTTTTTCAATATCAAAATCAGGGAAGAGCAAAACGGATGGATGTACTTTCAGTGCATATGAAAAAGCAATTACACTTTCACGACCCATCTGCTTAGTGTTATTTTCCAAAGCAGAAATGTTCGACTGCCTAATACCCGTTTTCTTAGATAAATCGGATTGTGTTAATCCTTGTAACTCACGAAGCATCTTGAGAGCTTCACCTGGCGTGAGGTTTGCATGCACTCTCGCCTTCACAAAATCTTTTTTATTAATTTTCATATTTTACCTCATCAATATTTATGAGCATTAACATCTATAACATACACTTCTAATTGTTCTTTCTCAGCCTTATAAATAACACGCCATTGTAATGAAAGTCTTGAGGAGCGAAACCCTTTCCACTCTCCTTTCAAGGCTTCATCGTGATAACCTTTTATCAATCTCAATCCTTGTACACCTTCAAGCTCTACTATCCTTTTCCAAATTTCGTACTCTTTTCTAATACGCAAAGGCACGGCTCTGATTGATTTAAGTAATGATTTTTTCTCATATATTGTCCACATATACAATAGTATATATATATTATTGTATATAATCAAGTAACAATTGCGGCCCTTTACTACCCAGGCTTTAATTGGTAATTAAATCAGCCGTTAGAATAACAAAGTGGCGTGATTTAGGAGTGCCACTACAGCAGGCATGTATAAAATATGAGGTTAGAGCAATTCTTCTAGAATATCAGTTTTGTTTAAACATCACTTAGTAACGAAAACGAACAATTTTTTTACTTTCTTCAAAGAAACTAGCTTTAACGAATAGCAGCGATACAGTTCTAAACACTCTCTCTAATGGCATCCAGAGTAATTTTTTTTAACTGATCTAATGTTTCTTTATTCATATTTAATGGTGGCGCCCAATAAATAGTGTTACCTAGTGGACGAAGTAACGCACCTCTTTTAACAGCCGCTTGGTAAATTTCATAGCCTAAACGACGATGATGATCATGGCAAATTAAATCAGCAGCAACCATTGCTCCAATACCTCTTACATGATCTAGTTTATTTGTATCGTAAGCAATCTCTAGCATGGCTGTTAACATGTGCTCGCCAAGCAATCGTGCTTGATCGCTTATTTTTTCCTCTTTTATAATCGTTAATACTTCTAAAGCAACACTAGCAGCCAAAGCATTGCCTGCATAAGTGTGAGAATGTAGAAATGATTTTCCTTTTTCATAATCATCATAAAAAATATGGTAAATATCATGATGAGTGATGACCGCGCTCAATGGTAACCAACCTGCAGTTAGATTTTTCCCTAGACAAAGAAAATCAGGAATGACATCAGCATGCTGACAAGCCAATAATTTTCCTGTTCGACTAAAGCCTGTCATGATCTCATCAGCAATGAGATAAATATTATTTTCCTTCGTCCATTTTCTTAAACGATATAAAAAATCTTTACTATAAATTTTCATACCGCCTGCAGCTTGAACAATAGGCTCGACGATTAAAGCGGTAGTAGTTGATGCATATTCAGATAACTTTTTTTCTATCTCTGTCCAATATATAGAACAATCATTCCAAAGTGGGTCATTGGTAGTAGATACATAAGGAATAGAAGATAAAACACAAGGTTGAAATAAAATGGGTTTGAATATATTGCGATACCTATCTATGTTGCTTACACTTAAAGCACCAATCGTTTCACCATGATAACTATTTGCGAGCGTGATAAATTTTGTTCGTTGATATTCGCCTAGAATTTGTCTTGCTTGTATACTCATTTTAATTGCAATTTCTATAGCGCAGGAACCATCACTTGCATAACATACTTTATCCAAAGTGGGAAGTAGAGTAGATAATTGTTTTGTTAATAAGACAATTGTTTCATTCGTTGTATTAGCTAATAGCACATGTTCAAATTTTTCTGATTGATTGATTAAAGCTTGCTTTAAACGTGGATGCCCGTGACCTAATAATTTACACCACCAACTGGATATCGCATCAATTATTTTCGTTCCATCGCTTAAATGAATATAACAGCCTTGTGCTTTTGCAACTGGAAGCGGCTTAAATGATTCATAGTCTTTCATTTGTGAGCAAGGATGCCATACATGTTGATGATCTAATGTAAGAAGTTCGATACTATCCATTGGTTAACCAATTTTTAATTTCAAGTTGACTGTGTAGTAAAGCTAACATATAGTTTAGGATAATAACAATAGAGGTAATGATGTTAACAAAACAATGGACAAAAGAATCTGTAGAAAAATTATATGAACAGCCATTTTTAGAATTGATCTATCATGCGCGGACCATTCATAAGCAAACATTTACTACAGATGAAATGGAACTTTGTACACTAGCAAATATTAAAATGGGTGCTTGTCCTGAAGATTGCGCATATTGCACGCAAAGCGGTCATTATAAAACAGGTATCAAACGACAAAAATTACTTGATGTTGAGAGTGTGCTAAGCCAAGCAAGCGTTGCAAAAGAAAATGGCGCACAACGTTTTTGTATGGGTGCTGCATGGCGCAATCCACCAGAAAAAGATTTTCCACATGTATTAGAAATGATTAAATCAGTGAAGGCTATGGGATTAGAAACTTGTGTAACACTTGGTATGCTAACTGGTGAGCAAGCATATGCATTAAAAGAAGCAGGATTAGATTTTTATAATCATAATTTAGATACTTCACCCGATTATTATGAAAAAATCATTACCACTCATACTTACCAAGATCGATTAAACACATTAGAACACATTCGTCAAGCCAACATTCAAGTATGCTGCGGTGGAATCATTGGTATGGGTGAATCTCGTGATGATAGAATTGCTTTGCTCGTTCAATTAGCCAATCTACCTCAGCCCCCAAGTAGTGTACCCATCAATCAATTCATTCCAATGAAAGGAACGCCATTAGAGCACATACCACCTATCGATCATTTTGAATTCATTCGAACAATTGCAGCTGCTAGAATTATTTTGCCTAAAGCTATGGTTCGCCTATCGGCTGGTCGGGATGATATGTCAGATGAAATGCAGGCTTTATGTTTTTTTGCAGGCGCAAATTCTATATTTTTCTGCGATAAATTGCTAACAGCAAATAATCCTGATAGCAAACGAGATTTGCAGTTATTAAAAACATTAGGGATAAAAATAAAAAATAAGCCACATCAAACAAATCATCATGCTAACATCTAGGGGCAAAAAAAAAATACAACAATATCACGCCGATCATTTGCTCAGGCAAAGAATACCCATCCATAAGCGGCATCATAAACAGTTGTCTATTCATAACCACGCCTTGATTAATTTTGCTAGCAATGACTATCTTGGTTTGTCTACGCACGCAAATATTAAAAAATCTTTTATCGATGGCGTAGAACAATATGGTTTTGGTAGTGGTTCTTCAGCCATGATATCAGGTTATTTTAAACCTCAACAACAATTGGAAGAAAAATTTGCTGAATATCTTAAACGTGATCGTGCCATTTTGTTTAATAGTGGTTACCATGCTAATTTGGGTGTGATTCAAGCGCTTGCTTCCCGCGATAGTTATGTATTGTCAGATAAATTGTGCCATGCATCCATTATTGATGGCATTCAATTATCTCGGTGCAATCATTTTCGTTATCGACATGGCGATGTTCATCATGTTCAGAATATTATTGCGAGACTACCACGAGTAGATCTGATTATCACAGAAAGCGTTTTTAGTATGGAAGGTAGTATTGCATCTATCAATCAACTTGCTGCGATTACGCATCAACATCAAGCCTTATTTATGGTTGATGATGCACATGGTATAGGCGTCATTGGAAAATTTGGTAGAGGAATATGTGATCTTGTTGATTCTAAAACTATCGATTGTTTAGTTACCCCGCTTGGAAAAGCATTTGGAGGGATAGGCGCCTTTGTATCCGGCCAGCACGAATTAATGGAAATTATTTTACAATTTGCAAGAACGTATACTTATACAACTGCCTTACCACCAGCAATTACTGTAGCCACATTAGCAGCGTTAGAAGTCATACAAAAAGAAAGTTGGCGTCGTGAAAAACTGCAAAGAATAATAACCTATTTTATCAAACAAGCTGCTCAACGAAATATAGTACTGAATGCTACAGATATGACTCCAATTAAAACCATTTTAATTGGAGATAATCATAGCGTGCTAGTCATCCAAGAAAAATTGATGGAGCGTGGTTTTTTAGTTTCTTGCATTCGTCCGCCTACTGTGCCTAGAAACACTGCGTGCATTCGGATTTCACTCAATTGCTATCATCATGAAAAAGAAATTGATCAATTACTCGATCTTATTTATGAATACGTGCAAGAATAAACATAGCATCAAACGTTGTTTTAATAGAGCATGTGAAACATATGACTTAAATTGTCATGTACAAATTCAAGCAGGACAATTCTTGATTGATAAATTAAAAAATTATCAGATTCATTATGATCAAGCATTAGATGTAGGATGTGGCACTGGCATGATAACAAAACGATTGTTGGAAGAATTATATTGTAACCATCTGCTTGGCATCGATTTTTCTAATAAATTACTTGAAATCGCGCAGGGCAGGTTGGTTCGCTATAATGCAGATCTCATAGAATTTGATTTTGATCAATTTTTGTGTCAGACCCATCAAAAAAGATATGATCTGATATTTTCAAATATGTCATTACAATGGAGTGATGAATTGGCGCTATGTATAAAGCAAATTTACAACCATTTATCTCCAAATGGAATCTTTGCTTTTTCAATACCGCTACAGGGTACTTTTTTTGAATTAAACTCTATTTATAGTGATCAACTACATGCCTATCATGATGCATTTCAAATGCTATCTGATTTTAACGTTTTATTATGTGAGCACGAGTCTATTGTGCATTCATTTGATTCAGTACAATCAGCACTCCAATCCATTAAAATGGTTGGCGCAAATAGCTTATCTTGTGTAACCAATCAAGCATTACATGGTAGATCTTTTCTAAAGAATTTTTTTAAAAAAAAATATCCTCCTTATTCATTAACTTATCATGTGGGATATTTTATTATCAATAAATTGCAAAAATGTCTATTAAATTGTTTATAACAGGCACCGATACCCATATAGGCAAAACTTATACGAGTGTTGGTTTGCTCCGATTATTTAATAATCACGGTTACTCCACATTAGGAATCAAACCGGTTGCTACCGGGATTATGAATAATAGTAACCGCTTCAATGAAGATGTCATCGCACTACATAAAAACTCTAGTGTGAAACTCGATTATCATTTAATTAATGCATTTACCTTTCAAACACCCATTGCGCCCCATCTTGCTGCACAACAAGAAAAAATTAATTTATCCACCGCAACAATTATTGATAAAATCTCTGTTGCTTTAAATCATCCTGCACAAATAAAAATAATTGAAGGAGTAGGGGGATGGCATGTTCCTCTTAATGAAACAGAAATGATGGAAGAGTTAGTGCGCATTTTAGCATTGGATGTGATTCTAGTGGTTGGTGTTCGACTGGGATGTCTGAATCATACATTATTATCTGCTCAAGCCATGCAAACCTCTGGTGTGAAACTTGTTGGGTGGGTTGCAAATTGTATCGACCCATCTATGACTTTTCAACAAGAAAATATTGATACGCTAAAAAAACGTCTTACCGCCCCCTGCCTTGGAATAATCCCTTATTGTGAGGAACCGGAACATTATTTAACTATTGAAAAACTGCAATTGTAAACCACCTATTCTTTCATTTAACCATATGTTTATATTAAGTAAATAAAGTCAAATTAAAATGACTATACTTAAAATAACAAACACGTTAAAGAGCCTCAGTCTATGTTTCGTGAAATTAAAACGACACTTATTCCTTATCTCCATCCAAAAGTAGATCTCAGTGATTTGCATGAAAACGGTAAATTACTTTCAGACCAAGAAATTGAGATCGTTCGCCGAATGATCCCTCGTTATTATGATGGGCGATTCTTGAAAAAAATACTTCACATGAACCCCGGGCTTAAAGGTGTGCAATTTAGTATTCAGAAACAAGAGGATGAGTTGTATGCAATTTATAGGGGAAAAAAGAAAGATAAACAATTAGGAGCCGGTAGTTTTGGTTCAGCTAAATTAGCCCAGAATTTAAATACAGGCCAATG
>MGXW01000015.1 GCA_001801495.1 Gammaproteobacteria bacterium RIFCSPHIGHO2_12_FULL_37_34 | reverse complement strand
ATCTGCAACAGCTTGATAGGTAATCTCACCATGACAAACATTTAGCCCATGCATCAAATGTGGGTTATGCTGCATAGCTTTTTTGTAGCCTTCATTAGCTAATGCTAAAATAAAAGGTAACGTTGCATTATTTAAAGCAACCGTTGATGTACGAGGTACGGCTCCTGGCATATTAGTCACACAATAATGCACAATCCCATCTTCAATATAAGTCGGATGCTCGTGTGTTGTTGGTTTGCTGGTTTCAAAACATCCGCCTTGATCAATTGAAACATCAACCATCACGGAGCCTGGGCGCATATGTTTTAACATTTCTTTTTTCACTAATCGAGGTGCAGATGCACCAGGAATTAATACAGCGCCAATCACTAAATCAGCGTTTAACACATGTTCTTCTATTGAATCCGTTGTGGAAAAAATCGTATTGATTGTTGAACCGAATTGCACATCCAGATGATATAATCGATCTAGCGCTTTATCGATCACTACCACCCGCGCACCCATGCCAATAGCAACACGAATAGCATTGGTTCCAACCACTCCTGCACCTAATACAACTACATTTGCTGGCATCACACCTGGTACACCACCTAATAACATGCCACAACCACCATTTTTTATTTCCAAACTGGTTGCGCCTGCTTGAATAGCCATACGACCAGCAACCTCGCTCATGGGCGCAAGCAAAGGTAATCCGCCTGACCGACCAGTGACTGTCTCATAAGCAATAGCTATGCAGCCTGATGCTTGTAACAATTTGGCTTGTTCTGGATCAGGCGCTAAATGCAAATAAGCAAATAAAATTTGATTTTCACGCAATAGCTTACATTCTTGCGGTTGTGGTTCTTTTACTTTGATAATCATGTCACTTTTTTGAAAAATGTCTGCAGCATGTGCTGCAATTTCAGCACCCACTTGTTGATAAGCATGATCATCAAACCCAATTTTTTCACCAGCCCCTTTTTCTATAATGACTCGGTGACCATGAGCAATCAATTCTCTCACACTGCTTGGTATTAAACCCACACGATATTCAAAACTTTTAATTTCTTTGGGAACACCAATGAACATGATTGACTCCTTCAGGAAGCTATGCGTTCCATCCATAATTTATTGATGCGTTGCACAAAACCAGCAGGATCCGGGAGCGTCCCGCCTTCTGCTAATAATGCTTGTTCATATAAAACCTGCACCCACTCTTCTAACCACGCCTCATCTAACGCTTGATTCAATTTACGAATGATAGGATGTTCAGGGTTTAATTCAAAAATAGGTTTCACTTCTGTAACTTCTTGACCAACCGCTTTTAATAATCGCTCCATTTGCACACCAAGTGCATGCTCATCTCTTACTAAACAAGCTGGTGATAACGTTAATCGATGTGATAACCTCACTTCTTTAATTTGTTTATCAAGAATTGTGTGAACTTTTTTTAGTAAAGGCTCATAAGCCTGTTGTTGAATTTGTTCTTTTCTTTCATCCGCTTTTCTTTCTTCTTTACTTTCATCAGCAATTTCATCTAATTTGAGATCACCCTTGGCAACCGATTGCAATGCTTTGCCTTCGTAATCCGCTAAGTGACTGATGACCCATTCGTCAATTCTATCTGTCAATAATAATACTTCAACATTGTTTTTGCGAAAAATTTCTAGATGCGGACTAGATTTTGCACCTAACAAACTCTCTGCTGTCAAATAATAAATCTTGGTTTGTTTTGCTTTCATTCGCTTGATATAATCATCAAAAGAAACCGTTTGATCATCTATTGTGCTGCTTGAAAAACGTAATAATTTTGCTATGCGTGCGCGATTAGCAAAATCTTCAGCTGGCCCTTCTTTTAATACGTTGCCAAATTCCTTCCAAAAAGCAGCATATTGAGCCGGATGCTCTTCAACCAGTCGATCTAAAAGATCGAGCACATGTCTGATGAGTGCGCTACGTAATTTCGGAATAGAAAAATGATCTTGCAATATTTCTCGAGAAATATTGAGTGGCAATGCGGTTGTGTCAATCACACCGCGAACAAAACGTAAATAATTTGGTAGAAATTGTTCGACCTGATCCATGATAAACACACGCTGTACATACAGTTTCAATCCATAATGTTTATCACGTTGCCATAAATCAAAGGGTGCGTGTGCGGGCAAATATAAAAGACAAGTGTAATCAATATTACCGCCTTCAATTTTGTGATGGGTCCAAACTAATGGATCTTCAAAATCATGGGAAATATGTTTATAAAATTCTTTATATTGTTCATCTGTCACATCACTCTTAGGTAATGCCCATAAAGCTGTGACACGATTAACGGTTTCCCATTCATCTGTGGGTTTTTCATCTTCTTTTCGTTTTAACATTTGGATAGGAATATTCAAATGATCAGAATATTTTTTAACGATACTGCGTAAACGCCAATCACCTAAAAATTCATCTTCATCTGTTTTAAGATGTAATATGACATCTGTACCACGCGTTTGCTTCTCCATATTTTCGATGACATACTCGCCATCACCTATTGATTCCCAACGTACGCCATGTTCTATTCCGAGTCCCGCACGTCGTGTGATAACCGTTACTTTATCTGCAACAATAAAAGCGGAATAAAATCCCACACCAAATTGACCGATGAGATGTGCATCTTTTTTTTGATCGCCCGTTAATCGGCTTAAAAAATCTCGCGTGCCCGATTTTGCAATCGTCCCTAAATTGCTCACCACTTCATCGCGACTCATCCCTATACCATTATCGCTGATGGTAATTGTCTTCTCTCTCTTATCAAAATTTATTTTGATTGATAAACTTGAATCCGTTTCAAATAGCGCAGGATCAGATAAAGCTTCGAAACGCAATTTATCAATCGCATCAGAAGCATTTGAAACTAATTCGCGTAAAAAAATTTCTTTATTACTATAAAGTGAGTGAACCACAATATCTAATAATTGTTTAACTTCTGCTTGAAAGTTTAATTTTTCTTGGCGCGCATTAACCGACATAAAATGTTCTCCACCTTGTACTGAAGTTTATATAGGGACAAAAATAAAAAATTCAAGCGTATTTAATTTTATTTATCAAAACAAGGCCTATCATGGCAAAAAGCAAAAGGGGTAGCAATGCTGCTAAAAATGCAGGTAATTGATAAACAATACACAGTTGTCCTAAAAATGCATTACTAATAAAAAATATAAACCCGATTAAAATACCCATCATTAAACGCCAAGCTAATGTGGCTGTATTTAAAGTACTCAAAACAAATGGAATCGTAAGAAAAACCATAATAAGCGACAGGATGGGCTGCAACAGTCGTTGCCAAAATTCATATTGATATTCATTTGATTGTAAGCCATTTTGTTTAAGATAGCGAATAAGTGTGTTTAATTTTGAAAGAGACATTTCATTTGCATCAATTACACCTACATTAAGAAGATTAGGATGAAATTGTAAATCCCATGGAATATGTGAATAAGATTGGCTTTTCGTTTGATTATCATAAAATGTCGTTTTCACAACATCATTCATCTGCCACGCCTCTCCTTGTAAGGACAAGGTCTTAGCAAAATAGGCTGCTTGTAGGCGATGCTGATTATCAAATTGATACCGTGTCACACCTTCCAATAATTGGCGCTTAACCACACGCTGAACGTGAATAAAATTATTATCGACATGAAACCAAACACCAGCAGCCGTTACAACTGCTTGCCCCGCATTTCGTGCATTTTCTTTGTGCATGGTGGCGTGATAACTTAAGCGCGGCGCAAATAATTCTCCTATTGCACTCATAAAAAAAACCAATACTAAAGCTGCGCCAAGAACACTATAAATCATTCGAGCAACAGAAAATCCAGAAGTTCGTATCACTGCTAACTCACGATAAGATGATAAAATACTTAATCCAACGATACTGCCCAATAAAACAAGAATAGGTGCAAAATGGTATAATTCATTGGGTAACCGTAATAAAACAAAATAAATAGCTTGCCCAATTTCATAATCGCCAGATCCTATCGTTTTTAATTCTTGTAATAGCATAATAAGCAACATCACACTTGCTACAATGAGTGTAATCAACCCTGTTGCCAGCATAATAACTTTAGAAATATAACGATCAAGAATATGAATCATTTATTCTGCCATCTCACTATCCTCACACCCAATAGAGCCATCACAATAAAAACCAAGGCAAGACCATGCACCCACCACATTCCTAGGGTAATAGATATTACACCTCCCTCTATCCAACGCCTGGCAACAAAAAGCAAATTAATATAGATGATATAAATTAAAACAGCTGGTAATAATGCCAAATAACTGCTTTGTTGTGGTCGAAGCATCAGTAACGGAATAGCAAGCATTGCTAATAAAAATGTTGAGATGGCGATAGAAAACCGCCATTGCAACTCTGCAGCACGTTTTGGATTAGCATAATCTTCCCATAATTGTAAGGTAGATAAGGATTCATCTTCTTGATGAGTGGCATGCATCTCCCCTGATGGCATTCTAACAGTATATTTTCCATACTGCGTAATCGTGTAATCATTTTGCCCTGGTATACCTTCATAGCGATAGCCATCGGTGGTAACAAAAAATTGATCGCGGGATGTACTGTTGGTTTGGTACCCTTGTTTCGCAACAACTAACATCCATGCATGTCGCTCTTCATCCGCTAACTCCTTGCCCTGAGCTAAAAATACATTTTCGGCACGTTGTCTATCACGAGATAGTTTTTCTACATACATGACACGATTGCCATCAGCGCTCACTTGAAATCGCCCAGGTATCAGCGTTTCAATTAAATGAAGTGTCATCTCACTACTTTCCATTACTTGTTGTCGTTTAGCAGAAACAAATGGATTAACCCATAACATTAATACTAATACGAGAGCTGTTACTGCGAGCGCAAGGGAAAAAGTGAGACGCATTAAACGCCGATTACCAAAACCATACATTTGCAAAATAGCCATTTCGTATTGCGCGCTTAATCTGCCATATGCTAATAAAATACCGAGATATAATCCTAAAGGTAATAGAAGAGCGAGCAAATAAGGAACTTCAAAACTAACTAATTGAAATAAGATATTCGTTGGAATTTTACCTACTGCTGCATAATTCAAATATCGCACAACCTGTTGGCAAAGAAATGCTAACAATAAAATAGTTGTGATAAACAATAATGCATTTAATACTTCTCGCGTAAGATAGCGCGTAATGATCACGAAAGCCTCGTTATGGATGCAATCAGTAGGAATATGTTAGATTATATCGATTTTAAAGTAGCAAATCATTCGATTTGAATTGATAATAGGGAATAGAAATATTCTTCTGGAGTCATTATGAAATTTAGTGTAAAAGTAACATCCCCTGAAAAACAACAAAACACTTGCCTCATTCTCGGCGTGTTTGAAGAAGGAAAACTGACAGCTACTGGTAAAAAAGTAGACACACTCTGTCACGGTACCATCAGTAAACTTCTAAAAGAAGGCATTTTTCAGGGCAAATTAGCCTGTACTTTACCACTTTTTCAATATACTCCTTTTGCCTGCTTGGTATTAGTAGGTTGTGGAAAAGAAAAAAATATTACTCCTATACTATTTAAAAAAATTGCTGTCGCTGCCATTCGAGCAGCTTGCGCAAACAAAGTAGTGGAAGCCACATGCTACTTGACTGAGCTCCCCATTAAACGACAATCGTTACCTTGGAAAGTTAAACAACTAGCGGAGGCGACAGGGGAGGCTTGTTATCGTTTTGATACCTTTAAAACTGAAAAAGAACCGCCTCTCACCTTAAAAGAATTAATTATTGATATCCCACATTCGAAATATCAAAAACCCTGTGATCAAGCCTTCAAACAAGGCCAAGCCATTGCTGAAGGAGTAACCTTTACAAAAAATTTAGCTAATTTACCAAGTAATATTTGCACACCCCATTATCTTGCACAACAAGCTAAAGAATTGGCTAAAAACTACCCGGCACTTTCAGTAAAAATTCTTGAAGAAAGAGAGATGAAAAAATTGGGGATGGGTGCACTACTTGCTGTTTCTCAAGGAAGCGCTCAAGATGCCAAGTTGATTTGCCTTCAATACAATGCTCATATTAAACGCGCACCACTTGCGCTTGTCGGGAAAGGAATTACATTCGATACTGGTGGTAACTCATTGAAATCACCTGAAAACATGGTTGGCATGAAATACGATATGTGTGGTGCTGCAACGGTGCTTGGTATCATGAAAGTTGCTGCTATGCTTAAATTACCCGTTCATCTAATCGGTATTATTCCTGCTGTCGAAAACATGCCTGGTGGAACCGCATACAAACCAGAGGATATTCTAACAAGTTTATCAGGACAAACGATAGAAGTAATCAGTACTGATGCTGAAGGTCGGTTAATTCTTGCAGATGCATTGACTTATTGCGAGCGTTATAAACCAGATGTTGTCATTGATATTGCAACCTTAACAGGTGCCGTAGTCGTTAGTTTAGGTATGCACGCAATAGGTTTACTATCTAACCATCAACCACTTGCAAATGCGCTACTTGCAGCCGGCGAAGAAAGTAACGATAGAGCGTGGCAATTACCATTATGGGATGACTATCAGGATCAAATTAAAAGCCCTTTTGCTGACATGGCAAATAGTGGTGGGCGTTCAGCCGGTACCATTACAGCAGCTTGTTTTTTATCTCGATTCACTAAAAATTTCCGTTGGGCTCATTTGGATATTGCTGGAACCGGTGCGATGATGATGGGAACAACCGAACGAATGGCAACCGGCAGACCTGTCCCTCTACTGATGCAATATATTATCAGAAGAGCGCGTAAATGAAAGTTGATTTTTATGTATTGGATCAAGCAAATCAAGAAAAAAGCCTGCGTTTTGCTTGTCAATGCGCAGAACAAGCTTATCACGATCAAAAACAAATTTATTTACACCTCAACTCCCCTGAAGCAGCAGAACATCTAGATAAATTATTGTGGACATTTCGTGACGATAGTTTTTTACCACATCATATTATTTCATCAGAACTAAGTATCGCGCCCATTCAAATCGGTTATCATGATACGCAACCACATAGTCATGATCTTTTAATCAATCTAACAAACACTATTCCTACTTTTTACTCCCAATTTGAACGTGTAATAGAAATTGTATTTTCCGATTCAGATATGCAACAATTAGCGCGTGAACGCTATCGACTTTATCGCGAACAAGGCTGTGAAATTAATACAATTAAAATTAAAACCCCATGACTACTCTAGATAAAACCTATCAACCGGCTCTTATAGAGCACCATTGGTACCAAACCTGGGAAGAAAACGGCTACTTTACCGCATCAGGTAAAGGCACGCCTTACTGCATCATGCTCCCACCTCCTAATGTAACAGGCAGCCTGCACATGGGACATGGTTTTGTTTTTACACTCATTGACGTACTCATTCGTTATCACCGCATGTGTGGTGATCACACCTTATGGCAAACTGGTACTGATCATGCTGGTATTGCTACACAAATGGTGGTGGAGCGCCAACTAAACCAGCAAGGAAAAACGCGTCATGCTGTAGGGCGAGAAAAATTTATTGAAAAAATTTGGGCATGGAAAGAAGAATCAGGTGATCGCATTACACAACAATTACGCCGACTAGGCGCATCGATGGATTGGCAACGCGAACGTTTTACCATGGATCCTGAACTTTCTTATGCGGTGCGAGAAGTATTTATTCGCTTATACGAAGAAAATTTAATTTATCGCGGAAAACGTTTAGTCAACTGGGATCCCAGTTTACTCACTGCGATCTCTGATTTAGAAGTAACAAATGAAGAAGAAGAAGGAAAATTGTGGTATATCCGTTATCCTATCGTTGATTCAAAAAATCATTTAATTGTTGCAACTACTCGACCTGAAACCATGTTAGGAGATGTTGCCGTTGCTATTCATCCTGATGATCAACGTTATCAATCTTTTATTGGTCAATACGTGCGCTTACCGCTTACTGACCGTATCATTCCTATCATTGCAGATGCCTACGTTGATCCATTATTTGGAACAGGCTGTGTTAAAATCACACCCGCACATGATTTTAACGATTACGCTGTTGGTTTACGTCACAACTTGACACCCATTAACATTTTTACACCAACTGCAGAACTAAACGAAAATGTACCCCCTATTTACCAAGGCCTTGATCGTTTTAAAGCACGTGAAAAAATCGTACAGGATCTAGAAACGCAAAATTTGTTAGAAAAAGTTGTTACACACCAATTAAAAATACCACGTGGAGATCGTTCCGGTACGGTCATTGAACCTTATCTAACTTATCAATGGTATGTAAAATCAAAAACTCTTGCTACACCTGCTATTCAAGCAATTGAACAAGGTGCAATTCGTTTTGTTCCTGAAAATTGGAATAAAACTTATTTTCAATGGATGAACAATATTGAAGATTGGTGCATTAGCCGACAATTATGGTGGGGCCACCGCATTCCAGTTTGGTATGATGAAGATGGGCATACTTATGTGGGTCATGACGAAGAAGATGCTCGCAAACGCAACCATCTTCCCCCTAATCTTACGCTAAGACAAGATGAAGATGTCTTAGATACTTGGTTCTCATCAGCATTGTGGCCATTTTCCTCATTAGGATGGCCAAATCATACTGCAGAATTAAAAACATTTTTTCCAACGAATGTTCTAGTCACTGGTTTTGATATTATTTTTTTCTGGGTGGCTAGAATGATCATGATGAGCCTTAAATTTACCAAACAAATCCCTTTTCGCGAAGTGTATGTCACAGGACTCATTCGAGATGCAGAAGGACATAAGATGTCAAAATCAAAAGGAAACGTATTAGATCCCATTGATTTGATCGACGGCATTTCTTTAAATGATCTTATTCAAAAACGTATCTATGGTTTAATGCAACCTACCATGGCACAAAAAATTGAAAAAGCTACACGTAAAGAATTTCCTAATGGGATTCCAAGTTATGGCACCGATGCTTTACGATTTACTTTTTGTTCTGTAGCCTCTTATACACGCGACATTCGCTTTGATGTCAATCGTCTTACTGGTTATCGTCATTTTTGTAATAAATTATGGAATGCAGCACGTTACGTGCTAATGAATGTCGAAGGACAAGATATAGGGCGTGAAAACAAAAATCTTCATCTTTCTCTTCCTGATCAATGGATAGTATCTCGTCTACAAAAAACAATGACCACAGCGCACACTATGCTTACTCAATATCGCTTCGATTTGTTTGCACAAGCTTTATATGACTTTACTTGGAATGAATTTTGCGATTGGTATGTGGAATTGTCTAAACCTATTCTCACTACACCCAATAGCTCGGCAGAACAATTACGTGGTACACGACATACTTTAGTGCATGTACTCGAAACATTATTACGCTTATTGCATCCAATCATGCCTTTTATTACCGAAGAAATTTGGCAACGCATTGCGCCTTTAATTGGTCATACTGGGAAAAGTATTATGTTAGCCTCCTATCCTCCATGCGATCCTCACTTGATCAATGAACATGCGGAACAACAATTAACATGGTTGCAACGTATTATTATTGCCATTCGCACCATTCGCAGTGAAATGAATATTGCCCCAAATAAACTCTTACCAGTTTTTTTGCGTAAAGGAACATCTATTGACAAAAAAAATAGTGAAGAACATTCTCACTTACTCCATACTTTAGCTAAATTGGAATCGATGACCTGGTTGCAACCGGAAACATTACCACCACCAGCTGCAACTGCATTTGTTGGTGAATTAGAACTATACATCCCCTTAGCAGGCTTAAATAAACAAGAAGAAATGAAACGCTTAAATAAAGAAATTGCAACGTTAAAAAAAGATCTCACTTTTATTGAAAATAAGCTGCACAATCCGCAGTTTGTTGAGAAAGCGCCGGCTGAAGTAGTCGCTAAAGAGCGCGTAAGATTAGAAGAAATAAAAACCACTTTACTGAAAGTGCAAAAACAATTAGACCAATTTGGTCCTACCATATAATCATGTTTTATAAGATAAAAAAATTATTTTAATCACTGCTATACATGTGT
>MGXW01000014.1 GCA_001801495.1 Gammaproteobacteria bacterium RIFCSPHIGHO2_12_FULL_37_34 | reverse complement strand
AAATTATAACTGACAGGAATAGACCGATGCTTGAATGCGGCAAAGTAAGAGTGCAGTTTATTGCTAAATCTAATATTCAAATTGTTCCTGTGCAATCTCTATCGACTTTAAAAAGTATACTAACGATTTCAACCCCAGAGGCAACAGCCATGGACTTACTTTGTTATCCTATGCATTGTGGTGGCTTAAACCGAATTGTGACTGTGCTTGATGAGTTGCGAGAGCATATTCGTGCGAATGAATTACGAGTATTAGCTGAAAACCAAATAGAAATTGCATGGAAGCAGAGACTAGGGTTTTTATTGGATAAATTAGGCTCTCCTCATTTAGCAGATATATTGGCAATGCATTTAATGAAACAAAACAGAGTAGATTACATTCAGTTAATGCCAGGCTTACAAGATAAGAATAAATCTATTAAAAATAAAAAATGGAAAATTATTGAAAATACTGATTTTGAGAGTGACTTATGATTGAAAAATTTTATCTTGACGAATGGCGACAACAAGTTCCTTGGCAACAGTCATTACAAGTTGAGCAAGATTTAATAATTAGCCGCGTTCTTGTAAATTTATATGAAAGACAAGACGTCTATGATCGATTGGTTTTTCGTGGTGGTACAGCATTACATAAAATTTATTTTAATCCTTCTGGGCGCTACAGTGAGGATATTGACCTTGTGCAAATTAAACCAGAACCAATAGGTGATACTATCAATCACATAAGAGCTGCCTTAGATTCATGGCTAGGAGAACCGAAGCGCAAATTGACAGAGCGTAGCGTCAAATTAATTTATAGCTATCTTTCTCAAGAAAACATACCAGCTAAACTTAAGATTGAAATCAATACTACAGAACATTTCCATATTTTTGATTTAGTTGATTATGAATTTAGTGTGAAATCACGCTGGTTTAGCGGGAAAAACTTGTTAAAAACATACCAGCTTAACGAATTAATGGGAACAAAATTACGTGCTCTTTATCAACGAAGGAAAGGAAGAGATTTATTTGATTTATGGGCAGCGCTTAAAAATAACATGCTTGATTCCGAGGCAGTATTGCACGTTTTTAATGAACATGGTAAACGCACTAACCAAATTATTACTCGCGCCATGTTTGAAAAAAGTCTTTACGAAAAATCTCAACATAAAGATTTTCCGTATGATGTAAATGGCTTACTTACCAGCCAAACCACTTGGTCATTTGAAGAAGCATACGATCTGGTAAAAAAACATCTTGTTCAATATTTACCTAGCGAACCTTGGGTTAAGCCAAAGAAATGGTAAAATCTCCAAAATTATGTGTGGAAGTAATCCTTCGCAAGCAATCACGAGACTATCATGCGCAAGGTGAGTTACGTAATGTGTTCTCGTAGTCAACGCTACGAAGGTTAATATCAAGCGTTATATTAAAGTGAAAGCAGATGCAACGCCATTTGATCCTGCATATAAAATATATTTCGAGAAACGGGAACGTCGATCAAAAGAAATTTTAAAAGTAGAGAAAAAGTGGATATATGATTATCCGAATATAGCGCTACTTAACAACGATAAATGCAGAATAACTGGGTTAATTAATTAGCTTGAGAGAGGCTTGAGCGCAGTGCGGTGAAAGTCGCATGCTGCGTTCTTAGGAGAGCGGCGATTGGCAACAGTCGCTGTTTATCCGACACGAATCTTGCTGGTACCCTAAGTCAGGTGGTTGGTGCAAGTTGGGGCACTATTAACCATGACTAAAGCACTCCCTATTACTTCTTGATTCTCAAAAGAGGCGTAATTTTAAGGGAGACTGTTCTTCTTGTTGAACCCCGTGTTGTTGTAAATTCCTGCTTAAAACGCCATATCGCAATTTACAATCCTCATATAAATTTTTTAATAATTCTTTTTCCTTCCTATCAGAAAATTGATCTATATAATGCGTATACAGAAACTTACAATTTTTAAATTCGACTTCTAAATTAAATAAAAGTGTTGGCCAGCGCTCTCTATCAGAATGCGCTTTCATTTTTTTATCTACAATTTCGCCCATCTTAAGAAAAGATTGTAAATAGCGAATAACATCATCAAACGTTTGGTTTTTCCCTCCTAATTCATGCAGCCATTCTTGTTTATATTTATTTTTAAGAGTGTAAGCTTGTTGTAATGCATGAAACATCAAATAGCGTTGAGATACATTTTTGTGGAAGTTTGCTAATTCTTCCCACGCACTCGCAAGACTCTTTTTATTAAATTGAGATGGATCATTAGGAAAGTTTAATAGCTTATATGTTTTCTTATCTAATTTATTAATCACGGCTTTTAAAAAATCATCTACCCACTCACGATAATGTGTTTTAAATAGCGTATGATAGGCAGTAGCTAGATGGGAAAAATGTTCAAAAGCTTTTGGGCCAATACTACCTATATTATGTTTGCCATCTAGATATCCTGCTCCAAATCCTCCTAATGAAGGTGATCCATTAACAATAAAATTGAAGATTGCTAAGGGGTTTAAGTCGTTTACGGCTGTTATTTGAAGTATGTCGTACTTTTCTACGAATCGATTGCTAGGCTGGATACAAATAAAATTTTTAGCATATGAAAAATTATCTTCCTCTATAAGTCGTTTTAATATTGCGTCACTTTTGTCTTCATCTTGTTCAAAAGTAGGTGCGCCACAATAATAAAGACAAGCTATAAGATAACGAAGTTCTTTTCCATTATTATTTTTTCCGATACTGTCGTGAATAAATTTAATATCTTCAAAAGTAATCTGTTGTTTTTCTATTAACCAGGTCATTTCAGTTAAACCAACATCATCACCCCGCAAAGCCGATTTTAAAATCTCACTTGGCATACCCCTCTCCTTTTTATTTTTTTTACGAACTCTTTTAAAAGTATAGGCAAGTATCCAATTTTAAATAATTCCCCACGACTTGCCGGGAATATATTTTGTGTAATATTGCTATTGTTGTAGTAATTCCGTTATTTATCAATCCCTTGTTTCTCCATTTGTCGCTACGCTACTCGGCTCTCGGCGGTAGCGAAAACAGGCATAGCTTTAAAAAACGCTGCGCCGCCAAACAATGTTGGCATTCAAATCGAGCAATAAAAAATTGAATATATTGCTCGATATTGCTCGATCGATTATAATAATCTGAATTTCCCTATAAACGCGAATGCGAGTAAAAATATGTTTTCCTTCGAATTATCCCTAGAATTAGTCCAGCAGCTACATCAGTTAAATAACGCTTTCGCCAAAAGCTATGCCTTACTAAGCAATTATTCAGATGATTTAAAAGCGGCTATTCATCGCTATGCGAAAATTAGCATAATAGGCGCATCTACTCGTATTGAAAATGCTGTACTAACAGATTCTGAAATTGATTGGCTAGATACTCTATTAACAAAAGATGGAAAACCATCTGCTTTTCTTGCTAAGAAAGCACTTATTGAAAATAAACTACATAAAGATAAAGAACGTAGTATAGAAGAAGTTGCTGGTTGTCGTGCAATGTTAGAATTGATTTATGATCAGAGTACAAGCTTTGTTCCTCTTACTGAAACCATTATTCGCGGATTGCACCAAGAATTGATGCGCTACTATCAAAAAGCTGGTCTTTGCGTTGGGCGATATAAAAATCAATCTAACTCAGTGGTTGAAATAAATCATCAAACGGGTGAAAGCCACATTATATTTGAAACTACGGAAGCGGGTCCACTTACTGAAGTAGCCATGAATGATTTAATATCCTGGTATAACAAAATTAATCTGTTAGAACCTCGATCTATCGCGATTGCATCTGAGTTGACTTATCGATTTCTAGCTATTCATCCTTTTCAAGATGGAAATGGCCGATTAGGCAGAGGTTTATTTTTGTTAGCTTTGCTACAATCACAAGATAAAATTGTTTCAGAAGTAGTTCCTTATCTTGCGATTGATAGGCATATAGAACGTAAAAAATCAGACTATTATTATGTTTTAAATCGTTGCTCAGAAGGTAAATATCAACGTGATCCAAAAAATTATCATATCGAATATTTTTTGCAATTCATAATCAAAGTTCTTTTCCATGCATTAGAAGACATTGAAGTTTATAAAAAACGATTTAATGCTTATCAATTATTATCCGAATCGGCAAGAAAAATACTAGCGTGCTTTAAAGAATATCCAGAAATTCGCTTATCCAGACAACAGCTTGTAAAAATGACACGCTTACCTATGCGTACAGTAACATATTCTCTTGTTGCATTATCTAAAAAACAATTCATTCAAAAATATGGTCAAGGAGCAGGAGTAAGATATCAACTTATTTTTTAAAATCAAACCCAATACGCTATTTTCACCATTATTTTTGAAACGCATGCCATTGTTTTCTTCGCTACTAAAGGCAATTCGCATGCACCAGCTGTTATTGCTTCTTTCCGATGCTGTGCTTCGTCTCTTTCCATTTGCTGTAAAATCGTATAACTACGTTGATCTTGATCGGGTAATAATTGTGAATGTTTCTCAAGATGTTTAATTACTTGTTGCTCAGTCTCTGCTAGAAAACCTAAACTAAAACGATCACCTATTACTCCTGCTAACATTCCTATACCAAAAGAGCCTGCATACCAAAAGGGATTCAAATAACTAGTATGACTTTTAAGCTCGTCTAACCGCTGCTCACACCATACTAAATGATCACCCTCTTCCATAGCCGCTTGTTGCATTTTTGCTTTGATCATAGGGGTGTGCGTAACCACACCTTGGCCATGATAAAGCGCTTGCGCACAAATTTCACCCGCATGATTCACACGCATCAAACCAGCCGAATGCTGGCGTTGACTTTCCGTTAAAATTTGTTCGGGAATGTCTTTGGCAGGATAAGATCTTCCGGTCGTACGTGGGTAGTGATCTAGCGTTCGAATCGCTTGGTCTATACCTAAAAAAATGTAGTCGAACATGGAGTAATGGCGTTGCATAAGTCCAATCATATAATAATCACTTGCATTACAGCCACATTTTCTCATAATACATTACTTATTCTACAAAGGAGCAACCCTTGATGGGGCAAGATAAATCTGCGCTACTCTCCACAGAAATTCGTCATTTCGATATCACTCAATTTGATTTTGTAACTCTGGTTGAAGCCATGCAGGGAACAGCTTTCCAAGCCAGAAATGTAGCTAGAGCAGCCCACATTTATGATCAAATGTTACGTGATAGCCAATGCGGCATTATTTTATGTTTGGCCGGCTCGTTAATCAGTGCTGGGCTAAAAAAAGTAGTCGTTGATATGATTGATAACAATATGGTTGATGTGATTGTCTCAACCGGGGCTAATATCGTTGATCAAGATTTTTTTGAAGGCTTAGGCTTTAAGCACTACCAAGGATCTCCGCGACTAGATGATATGGAATTACAACATTTAGCAGTTGATCGCATTTATGACACCTTGATTAATGAAGATGAGCTGCGCATATGTGACGAAACCATTTGCACTATCGCAGAACACCTAGAACCCAAACCCTACTCCTCACGAGAATTTATCTATGAAATGGGACGCTATCTAGAAAAAAATGGCAAAAACTCCCAATCCATTGTGCTGCGTTCTTATCAAAAAAATATTCCTATCTTTGTCCCAGCCTTTAGCGATTGTAGTGCTGGCTTTGGTCTCATCATGCATCAAGTGAAACACCCAGAAAAACATGTCAGCATTGATTCGGTCAAAGATTTTCGCGAACTCACTCAACTTAAAATTTCCGCAAAAGAAACGGGTTTATTAATGGTTGGGGGTGGGGTACCAAAAAATTTCGCTCAAGATATTGTGGTGGCAGCTGAATTATTAGGTGCTGAAGTTCCTTTACACAAATATGCTATACAAATTACCGTTGCTGATGAACGTGATGGTGGATTATCAGGCTCTACCTTGCGTGAAGCATGTTCGTGGGGCAAGGTATCTATCGTACACGAGCAAATGGTTTATAGCGAAGCAACGCTTGTTTTGCCTCTTATTGTTGGTTATGCCTATGGTAAGAAAGCCTGGCGTACCCGCAAAGAGAGGATGTATAGTAATCTCTTTCAACCTGTTACTGAACCCGTGCATGCATAGGCGCCACTAACAATGACTGATTGGTCTGTACAACAGGCCCGCGATATTTACCACGTTGCTCAATGGAGCGATGGGTTTTTTGATATTGGTGAGCGGGGAACAATTAAAGTATATCCTAATGGTTCACGTGAAAAAGTCAGCATTGATTTATTCGAATTATCACAACACCTCCATCATCAAGGCATTCCTTTGCCTGTATTGGTACGATTTACGGATATCCTAAAAAAACGCATTCAGATATTAAACGATGCATTTACGCAAGCCATTCAAGAAAATCATTATCAAGGTTCTTATTTAAGTGCTTACCCCATCAAAGTGAATCAACAACGTCGTGTAGTAGAAACTATTTTACAAAATGGTCAAGTACCTGTTGGGTTAGAAACAGGTAGCAAGCCAGAGTTACTCGCCGCTTTAGCCATTACCAACCAGACCGATGCTATGATTATTTGCAACGGCTATAAAGACCGTGAATATATTCGTCTAGCATTAATCGGACAACGGCTTGGTCATCGCGTATTGATTATTTTAGAGAAACTATCTGAACTCGCTTGGGTGCTAGAAGAAGCAAATAAGCTTGCTATCGAACCCATTTTAGGTGTACGCGTTCGCTTGTCGTCCATTGGCGAAGGTAAATGGCAAGATTCCGGTGGAGAAAAATCTAAATTTGGATTTTCTGCACCACAACTTTTACAAGTTGTTCAACAACTGCAAACAAAGAATCGTTTACATTTGCTACAAGCATTGCATTTTCACTTTGGTTCACAGGTAGCAAATATTGCCCACATTCAACGCGCCATGCACGAAGGTGCGCGTTATTATGCTGGTTTACGTTCATTAGGCGCTCCTATTAACATCGTTGATGTAGGAGGCGGTCTGGGTGTGGATTATGAAGGAACACGCTCACGTAGTTCTTGTTCTGTTAATTACACCATTCAAGAATATGCGAATAATATTGTGTATACACTCGCAGAAATTTGTGAGCAACATTATTTACCTCATCCACGAATCATCACCGAATCAGGTCGCGCGATCACCGCACACCATGCATTATTAATCACCAATGTCATCTCAACTGAATCTGCTTGTGATTTGAGTAATCTCAAACCACCTGAACAATCAGATGTGCCTATTTTGCATAGCCTCTGGAATTGTTTTAATTATTTATCTGAAAGTACTGTGCTTGAAATTTATCATGATATTTGTCACTGGATGTCAGAAATTCATACCATGTACATTCATGGTTTAATCGGGATTGAAAAACGTGCTTACGGCGAACAAGTTTATTTTGCAATTTGTTTTAGGTTACGCGATTTTTTGAAACCGAAAATTCGCGCTCATCGTGAAGTAATCGATGAACTCAATAAAAAATTAGCTCATAAATTTGTTTGTAATTTTTCTCTCTTTCAATCTTTACCTGATGCTTGGGCAATCGATCAGGTATTCCCCATCATGCCACTCTCTGGCCTAGATCAACCACCTACTGAACACGGCATTTTGCACGATATCACTTGCGATTCCGATGGCCGCATTAATCGCTACGTGAATAATTACGGATTAGAAAGCACCTTGCCTTTACTGCCTTACGATGAAAATCAACCTTATTTACTTGGCATTTTTATGGTGGGCGCTTATCAAGAGATTTTGGGTGATTTACATAATTTATTTGGTGATACGAATTCTGTTCATATTGAACTAACACCTGAAGGTAACTTTCATCTCACGCATGCCATTCATGGGGATACCGTAGAATCAACATTACGTTACGTTGATTTTGATAAAGATGCACTCTTGCAATCGTATCAGCGGCAACTACAAAAAGCTCAATTGTCTCCTGAAGAAAGTGAAGAATTTTTAACTGATTTAGAAGTGGGTCTTGCGGGTTATACGTATTTTGAAGGTTAAATGAATAAATTTTAAACACCACCTTCTGATAAGAATTTTTCTAAAGGAATACATTCAATATAAGAAGTTAATTTAAATTTTTTGTCTCCTGTATAAATGACAATAATCTTATCTAATTGTAAATTTTCATAAGCAATTTCCATCGATCGAGTTTTGTGTGGAGATCGAGTATGTTTAAATTCAAAACCAAGACGCTCGCTACCACGGACAATGAGTAAATCTAATTCCGCTTGATTATGCGTTGCCCAAAAATAACATTCCTCTTGATCAGCATGCATATGCCGTATCACCGATTCCAAAGCAAAACCTTCCCATGAAGCACCCAACTTAGGATGAGTAAATAATGCTTGCCGAGTAGTAATATTCAATAATGAGTGATATATACCACTATCTCTAAAATAGATTTTGATAGATTTCACTTGTCGTTTAGCTATATTTACAAACCATGGTTGCAATTGCCTGATCATGAATGTACCTGTTAAAATGTCCAAGTATTTTTTTACAGTGTTGTAAGAAATATCTAAAGAATTTCCCAACTCACTTGCGTTCAATAATTGACCGTGATAATGAGCAACCATCATCCAAAAACGTCGTAAATTTTGCGCTGGTATCTTTATACCTAAATTTGGAATATCTTGTTCTAAAAACGTTTTAATATAGCCTTTTCGCCATTGGCTGCTCCCCTGATCAGAATGAGCCAAATAAGATAATGGGAATCCTCCTCGCAACCATAATTTTTCTAATTCATGAGTTTCATCAAAAGAAAAAGGAGTAAGCTCAATATAATGAATTCGGCCTGCTAAGGATTCAGAACTCTGTTGAATCAATTCTCGAGAAGCACTCCCCAAAATAAGAAAGCGCTGTTTCCTGTTTTTTTTATCCACCAACACTCGTAAGATAGGAAACAATTCCGGTATACGCTGAATTTCATCAATCACAACCAGTTCTGATAAGTCGCTTAAAGTAAGTATGGGATCATGTAACCGTTCCAAATCTAAAGGATCTTCTAGGTCAAAATAATGCTCTTGCGTAATTTTTTGTTTAGTAAAATATTCTCTAGCTAGCGTCGTTTTTCCGCACTGCCTCGGCCCTAAAATAGCAACCACCGGGTTAATTTTAAAAGCCTGCTCTAACTCATGAAGTAAATGTGTTCTTTTCATAAGCTATGATACCATGAAAATTATAATCTAGGCTTATAATTTTCATGGATGAGCTGGGGATCAATATTAAATCACAACTGATTTTGCTGGTGAAAAAGATAAAAAATTGAGCACACTGTATCATCACATTACATTATTGCGCACCAGGGTGACGCTTGAGGCTTGCGACTTGCAGGCTGCATAAGTTTTTGCAAGTTTGACGTTTTTGCTCGACATAAGTTTTGCAACCACGCGAGGATCCGCATCAGCGACCCAATCTGCGACGTACCCACCACCGGGCACCCCGTAATCAAATCCCAAACCAGATAGAGAATCAAAAATGAGCGGATAAATAGAACCGCCGCGAAATCTAAAATCAAAACTACGCCGTGATTTTTCTTTTTCATCAACGCGATCATAAAGACCCTGCGCAAAATCTTGCGCAATGTTTGCTGGCAGAAAACGCTGTGTAAAGCCAATCACCTGACGCCAAAATAAATCTCGTTTATGCCAATCCCAGCAGTTATCAAATTGCTGCCCATGAAGCTCAAGTGCTGCGATGAGATGTTTTGGGTTAAACACTTTTTCTTGGTAAGAGAGCGCAGTAAAATCAGTTCTAAATTGATTAAGCGTTTGAGAGAGGTGTGAACCATTAGGCTTTTTATGTAATGCAGCTTGCACATCCGCAGCTGAACTTTGGGTGATCGCATTAACAATCACGCTAAAATCAAAGGGTGTTTGATCCGCGAAATATTTTTCATGACCTTCTGGAAAGATTTCTTGATATTGGCGAGCAACTTCCTCAGATACCATGTACTTCTCTAACATCTCCCACATCTCATCATCCCATGCACAAAGTGCTGCCTGGAGTGGGGTGACATCGCTAACGGGGCGCCTTGAATAATCGCGAGCGCTACCTTTTGCGGATGATAATTCTGGTTTTTGTGCAATGAGGGTTTCAGTCTGATTGAGGTTACCAAGCACGACGGCAAGCACGATAGGG
>MGXW01000013.1 GCA_001801495.1 Gammaproteobacteria bacterium RIFCSPHIGHO2_12_FULL_37_34 | reverse complement strand
ATGCTTGGATCATTTTTGGCTTTCTTTTATTTCGTCTATTTGATATTTGGAAACCTTGGCCAATTCGTTTTTTAGATGAAAAAATACATGGTGGTTTTGGAATGGTATTAGATGATGTTGTAGCAGGTATATTTGCATTAATCATCATCCAAATAACAGCGGTTATTTTGTCATGATTGATGGTAACGTGATATTGTTACGATGTAGTTTTTTAAAATCGCCTTTTTTTGTACCTTAATATTCCTGCAATAGTGTTAGGCTCACGTTGTAATAATAATAAAAGAATTTTTGCAGGGCCCTGTGGACGACGATTGCCTTGCTCCCAATGTTGCACTGTTCTGATACTAAAACCAAAATAATCAGAAAATTGCTGTCTAGATAGCTTTAGATTTTCTCTAATTCCTCTCACGTCAATTTTATCAGGAACTTTTACCTTATGAATAATCATACGCGGCTCTTTACCATGTATATACTGGACAGCCTCTTCCATTCCTTTAATAATTTCATTACCAATATTTCGTTTAGTCATGATGTTTTTTCCTCACTGCTTTACATTCATCTTTCAATTTCTTTGCTAACAAAGTTATTTTTTTCTTCTGTTCCTGAGTTAAGTCTTCCTGAACGCCTTTACCATAAACGGTTAGTAAAAATACAGGGGTAGTTTCATTATAAAAATAATAAATGACCCTTAACCCCCCGCGTTTACCTTTTCCCTTCCCTGCCCATCTAAGCTTTCTTACCCCTCCCGTTCCTATAATTTCATCCCCTGCATCAGGCTGTCTGGCTAAAAAATCAATCAATTTATCACGTTCAGCAACAGTAATACTCACTCCAACTTGCGATAAGAATGAAGAAAATTCAATAATTGTTACCATTTTTGTCATACCTTGATTATGCTCCATTGGAGCAGTTATATCAATAGTTCGCTCTTGGCTTGTAGCTTGACTTAAACGTAATATCAAAAAATTATCTTAAGATTTCCTTAATATTTATTTGATAGGGTTAAAAGATGACCTCAATCAAATGGACGGAGGAAGTCAACGGATGACCTCAAGCAGAGAGTTAAGTAAGTCTTGGTCAAAGGAAACAACAACAGAATTATTAAACTCGCAACTAACCGATTTTCATCTAATAGACTCTATTCGCCCTCATTATCTTCCACTAAAAGCAAGACCACTAAGCGAGCTTAATTTTTTCAATAAAGCACAAGAAGAGCAAAAAAGAAGAAAATCCTTTCATGTTGTGAATGAAACCATTAAACAAAAAGCGCTCTATAAACCTCAAAACGTTTACTTATATTATTTCAAACACAACATTCGTAACTCGCCAGTCTCTGAATTAGAAGCCTTTTGTTGTGATTGTTATCGATTATTAATTCCAGACAAGGTTCCTTCTGCCCATTCCTATTACGATGATACTCATGATTATCAATTCGTTGGTATAACATCTAAAAACATACCCGGCTTTAAATCCAATCATAGCGACCCTTTGCTAGAAAAGGATACCAGTATTGCATTCATTGAAAATAACAGCTCGTATCAAAAGCATCTTTTAGTTGAAAATATCAAGTTACTTACTAAATGTTTAGATAGAAACACGATCGACTCACAAAGCAGTTATTTTTCTACCATTACCCAATTCGCTAAAAATCAATTTAATTTTTATTTTAATAGTAACCCAACTGCTGTATGGTTAAGAAGCTCATTAGAAGCTTTTTTAAAACCAGCGACCAACTATTCTACAATAAATTTAGAAGCCTTAATAAAATCGCTCGCGGATCGCAAAAAATTTCTTCAAGAAAAAATAACGTCTCCCATTCATGCAATCTCAGATAGCAAACAACTTGCGATTGAACAAACAGATGACCAAAAAAAATATGAGTATGAATTACATTTACTGGATACGACTATTCAAAGTGCCCAAACGTTATTCATTCTCCTTCAACAAGGAAATATTGAAGAATTTCCAATCGAAGCTATTAAGCAGTTAGAGGAAATGGACAAAATAGCAAAAAAAAATGGTTATGATTTAGATAACATGGATAGAAATTGCACGTTGTGCGAAAAAATTTTCGATCAGAGTTTCAAAATCGGTGTGATGGATTTAATTAATTATCGTATCGTAAAAGGCTTGGCAATGGGATTATCCGCTCGCTATGTGTTTGAAGAAGGTGACAATCATAACCGCAACATGGCAAAAGACGGTACGTTAATTGATTTTGATATGTCTCTCTGGCCTATTCTTAGCAAATTTAAAGATATTCTTTTTATTGATCGTTGGTTACATGGAAGATTACCAAATGAAAATTCTTTTGTGATCACTGCAAATGATATTCGCAATTTTCCTAATCTCCAAGATGCTTTAAGTGGATTTTATTATTGGCCAACTAAAATTACTTATTGGACCAAATCAATGATTGATACGATATCCGCTATTTATGATGCAGCAGAAAACTTATTTACCCGACATGATAACGAAATTTTTCAAAAATTGGCTGTTCATCCTGTATTTATTTTCCATAAATTTAAAACTCTACTTAAATATATGCTCACAACAGATAAAATGTACCATGCGCTCGCTGAATTGAATATCCGAAAAGATTTAGCTATTAAAAATGAAAAAACGGACCCAAAAAATTTAATTGATGAAATCACTTATCACGAAGCTTCCCGTATACAACAATTAAGAAAGGTTCTAATTAACATGCCTGAATTTCAAGAATTTCTCATTCACCACGGGGAGTATGTTTTTCAAGCCTTGTATGATGAATTTCTCTCCTATAAAGAAAAATATTCCAAGAAATTACAGAAACATTCGTACTATGGTGATTTCATCGAGTCTATCTCATTAGATGCTATTAAAAAAGAATATAATCAATTACACAAAGAAGCATTAGAAGAAAAAAGAATTCGTGAAGCTTCTTTGAATAACACCCCACAACAAAATTTGTAATAGGAGCTATGAATCAAATACACTCACTTTTTCCATACGCGGAAATTGCGCACTAACGTGATCAAAATCTTCTTTAAGAAATAACAACTTTAAATTGGGACCAGCATCTTCAGTGAAATAAAGCTCTAGTTTGTCACGACGCAATGCCCATATGCGATGCATAGCTGCAATAGTTTCAGGTAAAAAATAGCAAATCGGTGGCCAACTGCTTAACATGGTGGCATGCATAGTAAGCGCATTTGATTCGGCTGTTCCTCCTAACAATGGAAAATTTTTTACTTTTAATGCTTGTTTGATAATTGCTAAATCTTGAATTACTTTTTTCGGCCAATTTCCGTATAACACGCTACTATTCACTGTATGCTGCATAGCCTCACGTGATGAAATTATTTTTTCAGAGGCATCAATGGTTAATAACCCTACGCATAATTGTGGCCATTCAATATCAAGTGGTTCGGCATAACTATCCATCCCATCCGGCTGTACACCTGCATGCCACTCCACAAACCCCAACCAAAATGAACGGGCCGCGCTACCACTTCCTAAGCGCGCTAATATAGATAAATAATGATGACTGAGTTCCCACCCAAATAAATTATTTAATGCTAATACGAGTGATGCAAAACCACTCGCTGAAGAGGCTAAACCTGCCGCTATAGGAATATTGATATGAATATCGATTTGTACATACCATTTTTTTTCTGGACGAAATAAATCGAGAAATTCAACCAACCGTTTTACAAACGCAGATTCAGGAGAAAGTGCTTGATCATTTACTACCACGTGATCAATCGGTTGATCGTGCAATCTTAATGTGGTCATCGTACCTTTATCCGGTAGTGCAATCGAAAGACTGGATGTAACCGGCAAATGAAGTTCGGTATCGCGCTTTCCCCAATACTTACACAAAGCAATATTCGTCGGAGCAAATGCTAACCCTTTTTCGCGTTGTGGTATGTGAGGAATATCATTATGAAAAATAGTATTGACTACATCAGATTTTTTCACACTGTGCTCCGTGTGATGTCATTTCTATTGGAATCAGTTGTGTCAACTGATGAGATGCGCTACCCAATCCAACCACACAATCGCCCAACCCCGAACCAGAAATTTTAGCGCCCAAAATGCCTGCTTCACTTCGCAAATGATCAAGCAAAATACGTAAAGCTGGCATACTGACGCCTAAAGCCTCTAACATACCTTGTTGTATACTCATGATTTCACCCAATCTTCCCCAATCTTTTTTACGAATCGCATAAATACCATCAGTCGCACACTGCCCTATACTATGACAAATATGTTGGAAAATATTGCTGTGATGAGCAAAACGATCATGAACCTGTTTAATCACATCAACCGTTGGTGTTTTAAATCCCGCATACATCACAGTAATGGGATGAGTAACAGAAAATTTTTCTGCATACATCGGTTGACATTGGTATCCAACCATGCCGCCATATACTGAAGCGGCAATATCTGCTCCCGAACCTACTCCTTGAACCTGATGCACCACATGGCGCCCTTGGCGAATCAAATCTAATGGTGCTGTTTTCATGTTGAACCAAGTTGTAAGCGCTAATAAAGTTGCAACTGTCACTGCTGCAGATGAACCCAAACCCATTTGATCAGAAATATCGGATGTGATATGAATATCACATCCTTGTCTTAATTTAGATTGACAATGTTTCAATGCACCTAATACAAATTGAAATGGCTTCTCAATAGTTAATTGTTGCAGTTGAGTAGTATAAGAACCAATAGTTGGTGAATGAATAGTGATTTGTTGATCAGCACGCGGCGTCAATGAAACGGTGATGCGTTTATTAACCGCACAAACAATTGCTTGTTTCCCATGAAGAACCGCGTATTCACCTAACAACATTAATGAACCAGGAGCGGAGGCTTTAAACAACATGCACACCTCGCGTTTCACCAACAATAGGAGCAACCGTATAACCATAGCGCATAGCAAGTGCACTCACAACTTGATAATCATCATGCGCAATTAATACCGCACCTGCTGAATCACCAGCAACTGCACCTGCACCACAAATTTTTGCAGCGCCACCAGCAGCAGCAATATCAGTAATAAAACGTTGAACACGCTCAGGCACAACCCCAATTTTAACTAACAATTCATAATTATCACGAATAGCTGCTTGCATGTTGTTCCATGATTGCTGTTGTAAGGCTTCATCCATAGCATCAGTCACTGCTGCAAACTCATCGGCGAGTTGTTGCGATTTAAAATGATTCGTCACTTTTTCAATGCATTGCCCTGTAGATGTAATAGGTGTCCCTGTATTAACAAGATACATGGAAAATAGTGGGAGCGATCGTGCTTTAATATCTTGGCCATGCATATATAAACAACCGCCTTGTAATGAGGTTCGCAAATCAAGCCCGCTTGAAAAACCATGCTGCATTTTTTCAGCTTCCAATGCAATTTGAAATAAAGATTCAGAGGAAAGTGTTAATTGCAAATGATTTGAAACCGCATGCATGACACTCAAAATAGTAGCTGCTGATGAACCCATCCCACAACCCATAGGGATATCCGATTGTATATGAATATGAACGCCATGAGGCAAAGATAGATTAAGCGATTCGACAAAAATACTGAATGCAAACTGAGCAAGTTCGAATGGTTTATGTAATACATCGCGAATACTAAAATCACCACGAATAAATTTATAATATTTACGTTTAATTCTATTTTTTAAATGACGAATAGCATCTAAATTTAAATGACCACGATGCGCAAGATCTGATAAATCAAATGTAATGCTTCGTGCGCGCTCATCAAGACGCGATAATACGGATCGCGTGATCGTTGCGACAGCATAACGATTCACCGCCATTGCTAATGCAGGTCGCCCATAAATAACAGCATGTTCCCCTGATAAAATTAATTTACCCGGCGCATAAACTTTCATAGCACGCCTTGTGTTTTTTTGTTGATAGGTAAATATGAAATTTTTTCATCTGGTTGATGATTGTTTTGTGATGCAGATAAGGGTGAAATTTTCTCATACATTCGTTTGTGATGCTGCACACTAGCCATGCGAAATGAACCTGTTTCGTAATGTGGTATGGTTAAGGTGCTGCCATCTTCTGGATAGCGAAAAGAATAAAATGCTTCATATTCTTCGTGCGTGAGTGGTAATCGATGTGTGAGCAAATGAGTATGATAAGCTGTATGCAATGCATCACGGTAGCCAGGTTGCACAATACCGCTAAAATATTCTGCAACACAACCGGAACCATAGCTATAAAAACCAATACGTTTGTTTGATAAATCTTCATAAGACAAATCGAGCAGAGAAGCAAGAGCTACATATAAAGCTGCTGTATAACTATTTCCAATTTTTCCCCCATACTCTAAAGAGAATTGTAAATTTTGATAAAAATAATCTTCTGATTGATTCAACTTTAATAAATGTCGGTGAGCATTTTCCACTAACCTGGGAACAGGCACATGATAACAAAATGCAGCATGATCAAGGAAATCACGGCTAGATGTTGCGCGATATTCATTCCAACTTTTTTCTAACAATGTAAGATAAAGTTTGCTAGAATATTTTCCATCCACCAACGCATGGTGTAAATAATTAGGTCGCCAAAAATCCATGACATCTTCTGTCACGACACCGTATTCGGGTTCTACAGCAAGCACGCGCGGATGCGCAGATAAAATCATAGCAACTGCACCAGCGCCTTGTGAGGATTCAGCAGCGGATGTTAATTCATAGCGAGCAATATCAGAAGTAATCAGTAATATTTTTTTATTCGAGTTTTCTCGCAAATACGACATGGCAAGTTGCAGTGCTGCTGTTCCGGCATAACAAGCCTGTTTAAATTCCATCACGCGACAATGAGAGGGTAAGTGAAGTAAATGATGCACATAAATGCCAGCAGCTTTTGATTGATCAATACCAGATTCGGTCGCAAACAATAACATGGCAAATTGATCGAGCGATTCATTTGCCAATACTTCTTTTGCAGCATTTGCTGCCATCGTTACAATATCCTCACCTGGCGGAGGAACAGACATAGCATGTTGACCGAGATGGTTACGATAGTGATCAGACTTCACACCTCTTGCTGTTGCTAAAACCGCAAGATCCAGCATGTAACGTGACGTATAAATAGCTAAAGAATCAATTCCAACTTTATGCACAATAATACTCCTTTTATTGACGTTCCATTTTCAAATGACTGCGCATCAATTCGCCTTGATTCGTTTGTGTTGCGAGCAATGATAATTCGCCACACAACACAGCCACAGCAGCAATAATAGCCAAACGCCTTGCATTGTATCCAGGTTCACGATTTTCTAAACATCCCAATAATCGTAAATTTTCTTTCACAAAATGCAGCGACTTGCCACTGCCTACTGTTCCCACAATCAAGTTGGGTAGTGTAACAGAAAAATATAAATTTTCCTCGCGCACTTCGGCATATACTATGCCCTGCGATCCTTCCACAATATTAGCCACATCCTGTCCGGTTGCTAGATAAAATCCTAATAACATATTGGCAAAATGGGCATTTGCAGTACGCAATCCTCCAGCTATAATATTTCCTAATAAATTTTTCTTGATATTCAATTCAACAATTTTTTCTGGTGTGGTTTTTAAAAATCGCTTACAAAGCAATCGAGAAATGGTTATCTCAGCCACTACATTTTTACCTCGCCCCAATATTCCATTAACCGCAGATACTTTTTTATCCGAACAATAATTACCCGAAATAGAAACATAACGTAGTTGTTTATAGTGCTTCAACATCCAATCTAACATACGATCAGATGCTAATGTCACCATATTATGGCCTGCGGCATCGCCTGTCAGTAATTCAAAACGAACATAGAGCAAGGTACCAATAATATGTGTATGAATATCCAATAGTTTAGCAAAACGACTTGTTTTACTGATAATGGTTTGTAAATGAGCTTGCTGTTGTTTAATATCAATACAAATACGATAAATATCAGCAACCGATTGGCCTTCTACTAAAACAGAACGCGTCATGCGTTCATCAACGACGGTTGCATAAATACCACCCGCTTGAGTGCAAACACGCGCGCCACGATGGGTGGATGGCCATAATGGCGATTCTAAAGTAGCAAGGGGTAAAGGAATGCTATCGCTCACTTCTTTGCTGATAATTTTTACCGGCCCAACCACGCGTAAAGGGATAGTCGCAATTGATTTAGTTGTTTGCCAACGCATTGATCTCATGCCAACCTATGTGTTGTAATTCAAGGTTCTTCACTATGAAAGCGTTTACATTTTACTGGAAATAAGTACATGACAGCAACCGAATACGTGATCTTGGTAGATAATCATAACCAAGAAATGGGGCATGCAGAGAAGCTAGTTGCGCACCAAAAAAACCTATTGCATCGTGCTTTTTCTGTATTTATTTTCCGCAATCATCCTCAGCAACTCCTCTTACAACAACGTGCTTTTGATAAATATCATTCAGCAGGCTTGTGGACAAATACTTGCTGTTCCCATCCCCGTCCAGGTGAGAGCATTATAGCAGCTGGTGAAAGGCGTTTATATGAAGAATTAGGCGTTAAAACCCCTCTAAACGATCTTGGTTGGTTTCACTATAATGCTTATTTTGAAAATGCATTATCTGAAAATGAAATCGATCATGTGCTCATTGGGGAAATACCATCTGATGTAACAATCTATCCTAACCCGGCAGAAATTCATACTTATCGCTGGGTAACACTAGAGGAATTACAACAAGAAATAAGCCTGTATCCACACCATTTTACTCCCTGGCTATCACAAGCATTAGAAATGGTGATAAAAAAATCGGCTGTATCAGTAATCGAGAAGTAAATCCGTTCCGCAAAACCTACTCATTTCTACTCACACTAGAAATGATGTTTGCTTCCTGCTTCATTGCAACATGACTAGCAATCGCCGGATTATTATTGCGCCAGATTAGAGAATCACGCATCTTCCCCTCGCTTGCGCTTGATCAAGAGAGCCAATTTAATTAATTGATAATATGATAAAAATCTAATATTTGACAAAATAATTGTAACTGTATATAGTTACAAAATGACTAAGAAAGAAAAGCTGTTAGAAAAAGCAAAGAATAACCCCAATGGACTATCTTTTGAGGATTTTTGCACTGTAATGAAACATCAAGGATGGGTTTTAGATCATCAAAGAGGTAGCCATCAAATCTGGTACTCACCGAAGTCTTATCGACTTTCAGTGCAGGATAGAAATGGCAAAGCAAAAAGTTATCAGGTACGTCAATTTTTAATAAGGTTAGAAGAGGAGGGCGATGACAATGCGTGATGAATTTGATGGTTTTAGCATTCATCTTCTACAAGATGAGGATAATGATTTTGTTGCTCATTTTGTTGAGTTGCCCAATGTCTCTGCTTCTGGTTCCACAGCGGAAGAAGTACTGTCAGAACTTAAAGAGGCATGGGAAGCAATAAAGGAAAGTTATCGTAAGCATAACGAAGCTATTCCAGTGGCTCCTGCTCGAAAAGAATATAGTGGCCAATTCAATGTTAGAATTGATAAACGAGACCACAGAGCACTCGCTATTGAAGCTGCGCAAGCGGGTCTCAGCTTAAATGCATTAATCGCACAAAAACTCCATCAGGCTGTTATTTCGCAGAGAGAAAGCGATACAGATACCGCAATTTAGTTAAGTAGTCGCTGGCGCGAAATTCAGAACAGCAGTGTGATATGTAAGCTAACTAGGCCTATACTCATTTTGTCTTGTGTAGGCAAGAAGTACAGGGGTGATATTCTATCTCGGCCTAAAATCAGAGGATTCCCTAGCAAAAATTAGGTAAAAACCAAATAGACACATCGTACTTTAATCATTGGATTTTTACTTTTTCATGGTATTTTTACCATTGGATTTTTACGTTTTTGAAGTAAAATCCGGACGCACAGGTGACATGAAAAGTTTGCGCTTATTTTTAGAATCCCATTCGCATTCAAAATATGGCTTAAAAATATCGCTAGGAACTTTCTCTCAGCATAACCATTTAATAGAAATACCGCTTTATGGACTAGAAAGTTATTTTAATGACACACCTTGACATGCCAAAATCAGAAAAGTTTGATGCTTAGTTGGTTTACCACAGAAAAGACGGGCGCGGGCACGAAAAATTAGTGATGTACACAACAACACCTCGTATAAAATATAACTTCTTGATTAATATAAAATTATTATAAATAAAAAGAGTGTTGCTATTAAGATTAACTTAATGATTCCTATAAAAAATTCTATATAATAAAAACCAGTATTTTATAAAAAACGAGGCGTGACAATATGATGGATGGGCGAAGCTCTCCTGATCCTAATTCTGGCTCTGGCCAACCTATAAATGCGGGTGCACCAGAAGCATCGGCTGGCCAAACCAATCAGCAGGCTAACACCTTTTTTGGTTGGCTGCAGTATATCAATTATTTTGGACTTTTTTCATCTACCCTAAACCCTGATGATTTAGGGCAACCATCAACCCAAGCATTACAACAAGCAGAATCTCGTATTGCGGAAGAAAATGTAAATAAGCAAAAAGGCCGCATCATGACTATTTATATGTGCGGCACCGGTTCCAATGCTCTGGATGCTACTCGTTATACTAAATATTGGGCAGGCGAATTAGTAAGTTCGTTGTACCAAATAACTGAAGGTAAGAACTATATTCACAAATTAATTGTGGATGGGGTTGGAAGTGGTGATAACGACTTACCAAAACTATGGGTACCTTCTCATCTACGTTACCCCAACCTCCTAGAAAAAGCACTTGGAATAGGCATACCAGCTAGAATACAACATATTCTAGCCGTTATAAAAAATCGCCCGGAAGTACAAGAAACTCGCGAAATAGAAGAAATACGCAAGCAAATAGGACGAGAACCTAACATCACCCACATTAACATTTGCGGTTGGAGTCGAGGAGCAGCAGCAGCATTAGAATTATGTCATAAAATCGCGGCAGATCCCGAACTCAAACATATTAAAATTAATTTATTTTTATGTGATCCAGTGGCTGGTCCTCTCCAAAGTAATCATGATAATCGCACGGTAGCAGAAAATGTTGAAAACATATTTTTTATTTATCCACAACATGAAATGTCTGCTTTTTTCAACTCCATCATTCCTACTATGCCAAAAAATTGTAAGGCTTATGCATTAGTGGTGCCTGGAGGACACGCAAACATAGTAGGTAACGATAACCTGCGTACCAATAACAAGAAAAAAATCGAAGATTTTGATTTAACCACTGTCGGTTGGATTTGTCGATATTATGCTGAAAGTTTCTTGCGTGAGCACGGAACAAAATTTGATGAAACAAAAACATTACATGTAAAAATAAGCGATATTGTTAAATTTTACGAAACTGTTAAACTAAACCAAAAAGGCTATAAAGAAACTGAAAATTATCCTTATATCATCAACCAACTCGCTGGTTCTGTGCATAAAGCTGTGCTTGGTGATGCTAAC
>MGXW01000012.1 GCA_001801495.1 Gammaproteobacteria bacterium RIFCSPHIGHO2_12_FULL_37_34 | reverse complement strand
TTAAATTCCTTATCATATTTTCTATTTTTACGTTTGTTCATAACATACCTTCCAATCGATTAAAGATTATAATATCTTCTCTCTTCGGTATGTCCACTAAATGGTAGCAGGATCAAACCATTGTATTTTACTTTCCAATATTGGGACTGGATTTAGCGTTAAGCACTTGTTTAATATTTTTTTTGCTGCATCCCATCGTTCATTTCTCCACTGCAGAATACCATCTAATGTAAGGAACCATGGGTTATTACAGCACCGATCATAATTTTTCTTCAAAAGTTCATCCAACTCCGTCAGTAAATTCATTTGATCGAGTAAACATCCAAGATGATAAAGATATTCTGGGTTGTGATCGCTAAACTGCACAGCAAACCGAAAGCTCGCCAATTGTTGGTTAGGCAATCTACAAGCAGCTTGACATTGACCAAGTTTATACCAAGCCCTTGGATCTTCAGGTATCAACTCGATGGCTGTACGGTAGCATATCTCAGCGTCCTGTGGTGATTTTTCTAGTATGACACGATCACCTAATTCAATATATGCATCAGCTTTGACTTGATAATTTATTTCCATTGTGGCTCATTACGAAGCCTAGTTAAAGATGGCAGGGTCCATACTATCAGGGCTGCAAAGTATTGCAATAGTTAAGGCAATACTTATAACTCAGAAGCTGCACAGATTATTAAGCAATTTATCTATACACTAGCAGTAGGGTATGCTAGGTTTTGAAGTGACGACAAATAAAAGAGCGCGACACTATAACATTTTATATTTATAACTGGGGAAAACCATGCAATCTAAAAATGGCTTGACACAATACAACACCACTACAGAGTCTTCGATTAACCTTGACAACAAATGTGAACAAAATGAGTTAATTCCATGGAGCAAACCAACGTTAACTATTCTGACTTCTAAACATTTTGCACTCGGTACAGCCTCCAATCCAGACAATACTAACAGGTCATAGCTACACGAGTACTTACAATGGCCTAATTATGTATCACTATCAAGTTTTTGGATTGCACTTGGAGGCGGATCTAATTATCCCCGAACTTTTAAGTTATTCTGATGATTCTCATGTTGAAATAGTGATTAAGAGAGGGATTGTCCCCTATTCATTACACTCTCAGGTATGTGAGACCATTCAGGGAAACAATGATCAACTATTAATAACCACCAAGAATATTGGAAGATTTATTATTGAGAGCGGCAAATATATTACATATCAAACATACCACAATACTAGCACAAGTGACTTGCGTTTATTTTTATTGGGCTCTTGCATAGGTGCATTATTGCAACAGCGGAATTACATCGTATTACATGGGTGTGCCGTCTCGGTGAATGCAGAGCAAAGTATTATTTTCATTGGGACAAAAGGGGCAGGCAAATCAACAATGGCTGCCTATTACGCTCAACAAAAGGCCGCAGTGTTAACAGACGACATCTGTTTGATTACATTTGATTCAGCAGGAATTCCTTATCTGGTTCCCAGTTACCCCCAAATTAAACTCTGGCAAAACAGTGCTGATTTGTTAGGGATTTCCACAAGAAAATTACGTCGGTTTTATGGGCAGAATGGAAAACTTGGATTACCTGTAAATCATTTATTTGTACAGAAGCCTTTTTCAATCACTCATATTTATGAAATTGTTGCAGAAAAACACGCCGCCACACGCATAACAGGTCACACCAAATTAACGAAACTAATTGATCATAGTTATCGTTATCATTTTATTACGAAGATGAGCCGCGCATTCAATTATGTAAAATCACTCATGTATCTAGCCAATACAGTTAACATCTCAACAACACATCGTATTTCATTAGATTCGTGTCCAAGATAGCAGTTTTCTATATGGTGCGTGTTAAAGAGGCATACAGAAAAACGAAGAAATCCGCTGGAAAAAATTGGCGTATGGAAATTTAACAGGGAAATTTTAATAGATCACACCGGCCCCACCAGAAGCACACGTTATAAAATTCAGATAAAATATCATACTTAAGAAGCGCATTAAGGCACAAGAAACATCTCGTGTGTTAGCGGCTGTTATGTGCTCAATAGGTAGATGTTCAAATAAACGAAAGATATCGTTTTTGTTGTACATGTCCCAAACAAAGGAAAGATGTTGAGACGCATCGATTTTCAGCAGTTCATCACACCAATATTTTGCATGATTATTAAAAGACAAATACCAATCTGCAGCTTGTTCACCCCGGTAGGGGTGCATGCAAATTATTTCAGGTACAATATTACGTAATCCTTCCCGGACTAATAAACGGTGTTGCAATATATCTGATCCAGAAAAAAATACCGTTTGTGGTAAACTATAACAAAACTCTATTAATTCCAAATTGTTAGTCGGGTCTAGTTTCTCTACTCCATACCATAATTGTATTGGATAAGCTGATGTTTTACGAGCGCCGCCAGAAGTTTCTGAGAGCATAAAATATTGTCGGTCCAGTATACAGCCTATTTTGCGTAAAATTTTTTTAGCCGATGCTGTGTGAATGAATTTACGTTGAAGACAATTGTAATAACCAGAAAACTGTGAATGTGGTCTAAGCCATATTTTAGCTGCATTATAAGTGTAGTATATTTTTGCTTTCCATGATTGTCCAGGCCAAGATATTGATGCGTTGCCTTTACCCCCAGTTAATAACACACGGCAGTTGTTTTTTAACATATAGTCATAGCTCGCTAAAATCCAAGAAAAATTAAATATGTTTCGAATGGGTTGATCGATAAGTGGGTAATGTTTTTCAAGCTGCTGAAATAGATCGATTGTTGGGTCGGCGGTGTATTCATGATGTTTAATATTCGGATACTTATCTAAAATTGCTTGAACGCAATGCGGCTCATTATAAAGCCATCCTGTTCTATAGCTAGGTCCATGCATATCTTTAGAGATTGCAGTAAAGCCATATAGCTCCCGATTTTTTTTGTTTAATAATGATGCCGCCATTGATGCCACAGAAGATGAGTCTAGCCCTCCACTAATATGGGATGCAATCGAATATGTTGAGCGCAAACAACTTTGGGTTGCTTTTTCAAATAAATAATTAAAATGTTGATAATACTCATCGCGACTTGGATAAATAAGTGTATTTTGATTATCTTTCAAACGCCAGTAACAAGTTTTTTTCAGTTTTTCTGTAGTTACTTTAATATAGTGTGCTGATTGTATTTTTTTTACCTCGAGAAAACTGGTTTCTTCTTGTGGCAATGTATCTAGCGAAAAATGCGCAAAAAAATTGTAATTTATTGTCATCGTTTTACAAAGTATTTTGAATGGCGTCATATAATTAGCAAAGATAAAATGTACTCCAGGAATAAAGGAGTAAAAAAAGTTTTTTGAGGCGAATTGGTCAATGGCAAGAAAGATTTCCTGTCGCTTGATATCCCAAATAGCAAAACAAAAATTTCCATGTAAATGTTGTGTGCAATGTTCCTGCCATTTTATATATGCCAACATTAGTAGCTCAGAATCAGAATGTGCATTAGAGGCGTGCAGTTTACTGATAATATCGTTACGATTTGTTAAATAGGCATCGTCAAACAGTACATAACCGCGCACTTGTTTTGTGTGTTCATCAAGGCATGGATTATTTGGTTTTGTAACATAACGAGATGTTGTAACAAAGCCGGCGTTTTCATACATGATACTAGCTTGATGGTCGGGCTCCCATAAAGGACTTTGAAACGCAAGGTTTTTTAATAGTGCATGATCAATAAGATGACCATCCCATCGAATATACCCTAATATTCCTCTCATTTAATTATTAACTAAGAATACTAGTTTATACTGCAATAGTTCTATCAGAAAATCCTTCACCTCTGTCTTGCAATCAAGTGATTTTATATCATAATTAATTAATAAGCGCTCTAATAGAGTTTCATATGAGCATGCATGTTCTAAAATCTCCCAGATTTTCCTGGCTGTTTGGTTCAATGCAAAATAGTTACCTTCAGAATTCATCATAACAAGTTCTTCATCAATAACTGAAGAAAACATGTCAGTATTTCTTATTAATTGCGTATCGGCGACCAGATGATACTGCAAGTTATGTTGTTGCGACATCCTGAGCTCCTAAAAAAGAATGGCTCCTCGTGCGATCATAATTTTACAGTGGACCCCCATCGGCGAGACAGTAATTCATCACTTTTAAGATGGAATGCTAACCTCTCATTCCATGCAAAAGATGCTATCAAATAGTCGGCGAGTGTGCAACGCACACGAGACGATTATCGCTAAAAAAAAGAAAAAATTTGTTACTGGGCCTCTCGTGATTGTAGTACCTAAAATTCACACCCAGCCCTTGCTTCAATGCCACTACGGTGAGGTAATCTTTCAGATTGTCATTGCTCATAGCCAAGGAAAATGCTGGAATTTTTTTTTAAAATAGATTACAAATATTGGCATGATAGGTTTCAGCTACTTAAGCAATGGCCTGTTAAAAAATAAAGAGTACTTACAGTACATTGAGCACTTTGTGCATCCTGAACGTCACCAGATAATGACAAGCATGAATGCTAGATGTGAGATTTATTTGTTATACAGACCAGAAGAGCATATGCCTATGGGTGCAGGGGGGTAAATACCTCAAAGAATGCTACTGGAGCCACAATGGAAATAAATGATCAAGTCAAAGCTAATGCATATATTGAATTAGGTGATCGTGTCTTACTAGAAAAATCACCACAGGATGCTGAGATATGCTACCGTACAGCCATCGAGTTGATACCTGAAGATTCAAGAGCTTGGTATAAACTTGGCCAATGTCAAGATGCTTGTAGATTTCATAACCAACAATTGGCAAGCTTTCGGTTTGCTGTGCAGTTTAGCGATCACAACCCAGAGTATCTTTATCATCTTGGATGTTTACTCGATCAAATGAATTTACTGACGGAGTTGGATGAACTTTTGAAGAAAAATTATGATCTGTGCTGTAATAACCCATGGTTCCTTACATTAGATGGTATTTTGCAATGGAGAAATGAACGATGGGATGCAGCAAAAACAATATTAAACAAGTGCTTAACGCTAAATCCAGTCCCAATATTGGAAAGTAAAATACAATGGTTGATGGGAATGATCCTGGATCGAATTGGTCATTATCAAGAAGCCTATGATTGTTTTAATAGGATGAACCAGTTGGATACTCCGGAGGACTTATCTTTAAAAAAATTGTACCAAGATCAAATTTCCCATATGAAGCAGTATATCAGTAATGGTGGCATCCGTGATTCGTTAAGAACCAACACTGCAAGTGCAAGCGAGTCTGGTCCATCTGTAATTTTATGCGGATTTCCACGTTCTGGAAATACATTAATGGGCAGTATTCTAAATAGTCACCCTCAGCTTGTGACTCGTGATGAGTGGGGTGGTGTTTATAAAGTCATTCAATGGATGAAAT
>MGXW01000011.1 GCA_001801495.1 Gammaproteobacteria bacterium RIFCSPHIGHO2_12_FULL_37_34 | reverse complement strand
CGATGCCTAGGATGACGAATTAATTGATTATGAATATAACGAGCAAGCGGAATATATTTAGTAAGATGAATAGAAAAAATTTTCTTGCGTTCTAAAATATCCGCCTCAGCAAACGTTTTACCTTCCAGAGAAATAGTAATATCTCCTTCAGACACTTTTGCGAAATGTAAAATTTGCACTAAATCAGTTAATGGAAGCAACTCATCCAAGTTGTGCGTCAGTGTTTCAGCAAGCACAGGTAAATCCATTTTTCCTTGATGCTGAGGAGAATCTAATATTTCTAATAAGCCTGTCATCTCTTCAATATTTACTTCGGGCAAACGATATCCAATATCGATTATTTCTTCTTGAATACTTGTTTCTTGAGGTTCCGTTGTCATTAAGGTATAAATACGATCCACTTGATTACGAAATCGTGGATCTAAATCGCTGCGAGGAAAGGGTAAATTAATTTTAACATCCGAGCGAATTGTACCCGGATCCGTATCAAACAATATGATGCGATCTGCATAGGCAATTGCTTCTTCTATGCTATGCGTCACTAGTAAAATTGCATTGATTCCTATTCTTCTACTTTGCCATAAATCCAATAAGTCATTCTTTAAGGTATCCGCCGTCAAGACATCCAAAGCGGAAAAGGGTTCATCCATCATCAAAATATCAGGCTTCACAACTAATGCACGAGCAAAACCCACACGTTGTCGCATACCACCTGATAATTCTTTAGGAAGTGCCGTTTCAAACCCATCTAGGCCAATGAGTTCAATAACTTTTAATGCTTGATCTCGCCGTTCCTTGCGAGGTAACCCCTGTGCTTCTAACCCCAACTCAACATTTTGTAAAACCGTTAGCCATGGCAATAAAGAAAACGTTTGAAATACCATGGAAATACCACGCACCGGCCCTGTTACTAATTGACCTCGATAATAAACTTCTCCTGAACTGGGTTCAGTTAACCCAGAAATAATACGCAACAAGGTGGATTTACCCGAACCCGATTTACCAAGAATTGCAACAATTTCTCCTTCATACATTTTGAAGTTGATATGATGTAAAACCAAACGATCTTGCTTATCGCCAGTTTTATAATATTTTTGCATAGCCACCACTTCAATAATAGGATCAGACATCACTTACTCCAATAACAAAACGATTCTCTGCATACACATAAAGTGGCCGCCAAATCAAACGATTAATAATCAGCACTAAAAGACACATCATACCAATTCCTAATGCAATACGAGGAAAATTTCCAGCTGTCGTATATTGAGTAATGTATGAACCTAATCCTGTTGCCACTAATTTTTCATTACCCCAACTTGCTACTTCTGCCACAATACTTGCATTCCACGCGCCTCCTGCTGCCGCAATTGCTCCTGTCACATAATAAGGAAAAATACTTGGTAATAATAATCGGCGCCAACGCGTCCATCCTGTTACATTTAAATTATCCGCTACCCTTAACAATTCTTTAGGAATTAACGATGCACCAGCAACAATATTAAATAAAATATACCATTGTGCGCCGAGAATCATGAGTGGCGATAACCAAATATTGGGATTCAAGTGATAATAAACGATAAACATCACAATAAATGGATAAAGTAAATTGGCAGGAAAAGCCGAAAGAATTTGTGCAATTGCTTGCGCGACCTGCGCAACATGAGGTCGCAATCCTATCCAAATACCAAGGGGAACCCAAATGAATGAACAGAGCAAAATAAGAATAAATACGCGGGAAGTGGTGATAAGACCAAGCACCAATACCCAGCGAATTTCAGTAAATGAAATATGATGAGCTACAAAACGCCACAAGAAAATGAATGCTAGTATACCCGCCAATACAATTCCTATTTCCCACAAAATGGTTGCCCATTTCCCACTATCTTTTTGAAAAATAGATTTTGAAAAAAGAATGTCTTCGGCAGACCGAAAAAATTTTATGTTTACAAACGCATCAAACAATTCTCCGAGTGTAGCTCCCCATCGACGCATTAAACGTGTACGGCGAAATAAATTCATCACCCAAGATTCTGCTGATTTCTCTGTTGCTTGCTGTTCTAATTTGAATTTTTCAGCCCACGCAACGAGTGGCCTAAATAAAAGTTGGTCATAAATCAAAATAACAATAAACATGGTTAACACCGCGTAACCAATTGCTCGCAAATCAGCGGCTTTAATGGCAACTGCAATAAAGGAACCTATCCCTGGTAACAAAATATCTTGATTTGAAACAGTGATCGCTTCTGCTGCTACAACAAAAAACCATCCTGCCGACATGGAAGCCATTGTATTCCACAATAAACCAGGAGTTGCATACGGTACTTCGATGCGCCAAAAACGCTGCCAAGCAGAAAGATTAAACATTTGCCCTGTTTCCACAAGATCCGCTGGAATAGAACGCACGGTTTGAAAAAAAACAAAAGCCATATTCCATGCTTGCGAAGTAAAAATAGCAAAAACTGCTGCGCATTCCGGCCCTAATAAACTACCAGGAAAAAGCCGAATGAAACTAGCAATCGTAACAGACAAAAAACCTAAAATAGGCACAGCTTGTAATATATCGATAGCAGGAATAATAATACGTTCAGCGTGCCGACTTTTTGCAGCCCAAGTACCAAAAATAAAAGTGAATAATAAGGAAAAAAATAATGCAATCAGCATACGTACTACTGTGCGACTAGCATAAAAGGGAAGAGCTGCTGGGTTTAATGAAATAGGAATCGCCTGCCCAAGTTTATAAGGAGTTGTCATTCCTTTAGCAACAAAAGCAAATAAAGAAATAATGGCAAGCACTAAAACCAAAGCAATCATATCCCAATAATTGGGATACCATCTCACACGCGTTGCTGAAATAAATTTAATTCGAAATAAACTCATCCGAGCTCTCTACTGTCAGTCACCACACAAAATGCGACCGCCATCTACACTTAACATCTGCCCAGTAATATAATCAGCATCACAAATAAAAAATAATACTGCTTTGGCAATATCTTCAGGCTGCCCAGTTCGTAATAATATTGTTTTATCAACGATTTTTTGTTTTTCTTCTTTAGTTAATGCATTTTCACCTTCTGGCCATAAAATAACGCCTGGCGCTATTGCATTAACTCGAACAGCTGGCCCTAATTCTTTAGCTAATACTTTGGTCAACATCACTAAACCACTTTTAGATATACAATAAACAGAATAATCGCGAGGTGGAGAATCAATATGGGCATCGGTAATATTAAGAATAGATCCTTGGTGAACAGCGAGAAACGGCGCTGCTGCTTGTGACAAAAAAAATGGCGCTTTTAAATTGCTATTTAACAAATCATCCCAAGCGAACTCGGTAATTTTTCCAAATGTAGTTCGATAAAAGCGAGAAGCATTATTAATTAACACATCCAATCGCTTCCATGTGTCAGCAGCTTGTTGAATAAATGCTTTACCACTTTCAAAATCTTGTAAATCAGCACGAAGAGCAACGGCTGAAGCAGGGCGTTTTTGATTCAATTGTTGGCACAAAGCCACTGCTTCCTCTTCTGAAACATGGTAGTGCAGTACAATATTCATATTAGCTGCATGCAATGTGCGAGCGATTTCAGCGCCGATTCGTCGCGCCGCGCCTGTAATGACTACTACCTTTGAAGCTAATGAATGCTTACGCATAGATGTTCCTTTGAGATAGTTATATTATTATAAACACTTATGATCTTACCTTCTAATACATTCATTCAATACCTTCAAGAAAAAATAGAAAATCAGGATGGTTATATTTCATTTGCTGATTTTATGGAACTTGTTCTGTATCACCACGAATGGGGATATTACAATTCATTACATTTCGATCTTGGGAAACAGGGTGACTTTATTACTGCTCCTGAAATCTCCCCCTTATTTGCACAATGCATTGCGCTACAATGTCGCGAAATTTTCGAGCATAGTGGCCAAAATCAAATTCTTGAGTTGGGCGCTGGCACCGGTCGATTCGCCAAAGATTTGCTTCTTTATCTTGAAACCATTGGTTACACTCCAACTACTTATTATATTTATGAAAAAAGTAAGCAGCTGCGTGAAAAACAACAGCGTTTTCTGCAATCTGCTTGTCCGCATCTTTATTCGCATATGATGTGGTTAGATCAATTACCAGAAAAAATTTCTGGTATAGTCATTGCAAATGAAGTCCTCGATGCTTTGCCTGTACATTGTTTTCATATTAAAGATCAGATGATGATGGAGCGTTGCGTAACTTGGAAAAAAAACACCTTTGCTTGGACAATAACAAAACCAACTACTCATGAATTAATGACTAAAGTCACCCCTATTCAGCTCGCTTTTTCTCTACCTGATGGCTATGAATCAGAAATTAATTTGGGTTTAACCGCTTTTTTACAATCCATTATATCAATCATCGATCAAGGTGTTTTATTATTCATTGATTATGGTTATGGGCAACGCGAATATTATCATCCTAAACGTACCCATGGCACATTAAGTTGCTTTTATCAACATCGCTATCATACCAATCCTCTTATTTTACCAGGACAACAAGATATTACTGCTCATGTGGATTTTACCCGTGTCATCGAAATCGCCACAGAAAGAGATGCTCAATTACTCGGTTACACAACCCAAGCTGCTTTTTTATTAGCCTGCGGCCTCCTTGATTTTGCTATAATAGCAGAAAAACATCTTTCTCCCATAGAAGCCATAAAGCTTCATCAAGCCATTAAATGCCTAACCTTACCAATGGAAATGGGCGAACGGGTAAAGGTGATGGCTATTGGTAAAAAAATGTCGCTTGCACCATTAGGATTTCAATCGCAGGATAGAAGAAGGGATTTATAAGTACGATTTTCCTTAAAGGGGGTATCCGATGGTCCATGAGCATGGTTATTTTCGATCTTCGCAAAACAAACATATCTTAAAAGAAGAAAAATTTCCTTATTTGCATCCCAACATTTCGCTCTCTCATTTATATGAGAATGGCAAATTGCTGACTGATGAAGAAATAAAGAACACGCTAGCATTCTTTGACAACAATCCTGAGTTATATCGAGTAAAAACAGGCACTCAGAACGGAAATTTTTATAACATCCTCAAATTTCATCATCCACGGGAAAATAAAAATCATTATTATGCAATTTATTTTGGTGAAAAACACAACAAACAATTAGGGAAAGGTGCTTATGGTAAAGTGAAGCTGATACAAAACTTGGAAACAAGCGAGTGGTTTGCATTAAAAATTCAAAAAGAATCAACTGCCCAAATCCCAGATGATGAATATGATATTCTGCATCATCTCAACCAAACCATTGGACTTACAAAAAGATCTGTGGGATCTAAAACCCATCAACTTCTTGGTATGCAATTACTCCGAGGAATGAATCTGGACGCCTTTTCAAGAACGAATCCTATTTTACCTATTAGTCATTGGATTCAAATGATGATGAATATATATAACGCTATACATCATTTTCATTTAAAAAAATTATTACACAACGATATCAAACCCGGAAATATCATGATCCACCCTGTTACTTATGAAATAAGTTTGCTTGATTTTCAATTTAGTTTATTTGGTCATGAAGTAACGAAAGAAACAGCTTGTGGCACACCTGGTTACATGGCTTTAGAATTAAGATTATCAGATAATCGTTACAAATATAATGAAAAAACTGAAGTCCACGCTTTGGGGATAACATTCGCGGAATTATTAGGTGATATTTTTGCTAGTCGCAAACTAGGTAATATGATTATGCCGGATGCACAACGCTATCGCGTGTTTTGCCCCGAAAACAAATTGGAATTACAATACCGCTTATCCGATCCGGACACCCCTCCTATTAGTATTTTTAACCGTATACCCGATCATGTGTTATGCGCGAATATTATCCAATTCCTATTACAAATGACTCATGACAATCCTGAGCATAGACCAAACATGGAAAATGTATTTGAATTTCTTCAATCTTTACAAAAAAAATTATCAGCCGATCCTAATCATATTAAAAAAATCGGGATTCTCAATATAGAGGAGTACATGGATCATAGCGAGCAAGAACGAAAAGCATTACGTTTGATATTAAAAACAATGGATGAGGTATGGTTTATTGATACCATCGAGCGAAACCAGATAGATTATTTTTTCCTTTATCGAGAATTAGAAGCCTCACACATTAAACTGGGCGACAAAATCTTTTATCCCAACTATCTGTGGGTTTCTATACCACACATGCTCAAGCAAATTGCATTACAAAGCCAACAAAAATCATCTGATTTTGCCTATCGACAAAATTATATTTTTGTTTCTAGAAATTTAACAGCAGACCTTGAAGAATCATTTGAAATAACAGACAATCACAATCCCATGCTATTTGACTTATCGCCAGATACAGCGATCAATACTTTTGTTAAACCACAAGCTTAAAAAGAGAGTAAAACGTGTCGCGATTTGCACATTTAGAAATTCATAAAGAAGAGCTTTCCTTTTCAGCCGGACATTTTACTATTTTCTCCGCCACGGAGCGCGAGCATTTGCATGGACATAATTATAATGTTCATGTTGTCTTTCACATTAAAATCGAAACAAATGGTTTGTCTTTTGATTATCGATTTTATAAGAAAAAAATAGCAGCGCTTTGTGAACAATTAGATAGACGTTTTCTCTTGCCAAACCAATCACCTTATCTTCGTATTGACAGTGATAAAGATTATGTGATTGCCCATTTTAACCAACAAAAAATTCCATTTCCAAAAGAGGATGTGATCATCTTGCCTCTTATTAATATCACGATTGAAGAATTATCTCGTTGGTTTTTAGAAAAATTAACCGAAGATCAAGCTACATTACTCCGGCATAACGTTCATGGCATGATAGTAAATGTTTATAATGGTTCTGGACAATCCGGTGGCATCATGTGGGGAAATAATGTGAACTATCCAGATGAACTAAGCAATAAACTCTAGATAATTTTCGTTATGTATAATATTAAATTGCGCATTTTCATAAGTTGTTAACCAATCTTTCGGTTTTTTCAATTGACGTGGCATTTTCCATTTTATTTCATACCCAAATAATTGGCCTGCACGCTCTTCAACAAAATCCACTTCTTGCTGATCCCAGGTACGCCAGAAATAATTATTAACATGCATGTGTTGATAAATTTGTTTTTTAATTCTTTCTATTACAATAAAATTTTCCCATAACTCGCCAATATCATTACGTAAATTCAATGAATTGAAATTAGCAATGATAGCATTTCTTATTCCATTATCATAAAAATAATATTTACTTTTTTTAGTTATTTCCTTGCGAAGATTGCGACTATAGCCGCGTAAATTATAAATAACAAATGATTTTTCAAGTAAATCCAAATAACGCGCGACCGTTTTTCCATCTATTCCTATTTGCATAGCAAGCTCTGATAATGAAACTTCTTTTCCAATTTGAAAAGCGAGCAAGCGAATAAGATCTAATAAAATTTTAGAATTTTTAATTTTTTCTAAAGATAAAATATCTTTTAACAAATATGATTGCATTATTTCCGTGATCAGTTCTCTTTTTTGTTCTACTTGTTCTGCCACAACGATTTCAGGATAACTGCCATAAATAAGATAATTTTCTAATTGTTGTCGTAAATCATGCTTATTATAAATGCGAATTAATTCAAACTGCGCGATTGGAAATAAATTAAGTGTAATTTTTCTTCCAGTTAAAGGCTCTCCTATTTGGCCAGCCAATTCAAATGAAGAAGAGCCTGTTGCAATAATACGAAGTTGTGGTATCTGATCGATCAGTAATTTTAGCACCTCACCAATATTTTTAATTTTTTGTGCTTCATCAATAACAAGCAGTTCATATCCAGCAACGAATTCTTTCAATTTAGGTAAATCTGGAACAGAAAGAATATCTTGAATTTGTATGTTATCACCTGTTTCAAACCGATATTGATAGGGATTACGATGTAAATAATGATTGACCAAGGTAGTCTTACCCGCTTGCCGCGGCCCGAAAATAATTAATACCTTACCTGGTTTAAGATAATCAGCAAGTTGATATAATCTTGGAATAAACATGTTATTCCTTGAAATTAGCATATTATGAGGATATATTATCCTTATAATATGCTAATTTCAAGGAATTGAAATGAAAAATAGCTTAATTTCACTACCTATCCTCTGTTTAATGGTATCCGCCTGCTCCCCTATCAATTCTCTCCAACCATTTGATCAACAACAAGCAGAGATGGTATTAAAAAATGATTATGTTATTCGACCCGCTGCACAAAAAATTGAACTGTCTTTATTGCAACAAGATTGGGAAGATGATCACCCGGATAAAAATAAAAGAAATCTTATGCTTTTTCCTCGAGGAGAAAGTGCTACGCGCTGGACACAAAGCGTGCAAACCGAGGTGGTGGCTTATCTTGATGAGCCGAAAATAACTGCCAAAAAAATGGCATTGAATAAAATGAAATACGCTTACGATCATTGTCGACGAGTCAATGCGATGATCATCAAACAAACAACAACATTTGTCACTTATAAAGTGGATATGATGAATTGCGATAATCAACCTAATCAAATTCAAATTGGTAAAACATTTAATGGAATAGATGCTGTTTATACGGTCTATTACTCAGCATTATCTAATCAAGTTTCATCCTCACAATTACAAGAAATGGCACAGATGATCAAAACAGCGCGATTGGTTCATACTGAAACTTAGCATGCTTCAGATAATACTGATTATCCAGCCATATTAAATTTTCATCATGTATGATTTGCCATGCTCCAATCACATCTTCTCGCACAATATGCCCTTTAATGTTTACTTCGTGTTTATGGTTTTTCCAGCTAGAAAAACGATCTTTATGAAACAATCGATTAAAACTTAATCCTCTAGCTTTTCCACTTTCTAATATATCATATCCTTTGCAGCCTCGATAATTAATCGCATAAATATAACGAATATGGCTACTACGCTTACTATTCATGGCATATTCTTTTGCACAATCAAAATTTTTTGATGTGGACACACCAATACGATTGGTGCGGAATTTCAAATAGTCTTCGACTTGCATAGAATGTGAAAGTTCTTTAAATCCATTAGTAAATATTTTACCGGGTGGCTGACTTGTTCCACGATAAAGCGGGCCCTGATACATGGCAATTGCGTGAGGAGTAAAACAATTCCAATGAATACTGAAAATCGATTTTTTCAATTCATCAATAAAATAATTGTTAAAAGAATGATTGTGAAAAGTAGCTTGTTTAGATAAAAAATGCTCCAATACAATAGATAAAGCTTCATCATCATTTTCACTCTGATAGAGAGCTTTTTCCAATGCAACAAGTGTTTGAGTTTTATTAAAACGATGTCGCCATCGTGAAAAAAATCCGAAACGATAGCCGCGACTTGATTGACGACAATACTCGCGCAAAGCTTGTTGAAAAGCAATGATTAATTTTACTTTCATGCTATTTCCCTTTGTTGGCCTGTGTGGTGAAAGGAAAATAGCGGATTACCATTGATAATTACAGTATATTGATGTTATCATGTTGATAACTATTTTTTATTATAGGATCCCATGAACATACGCGATCTACAATATTTAGTGGCACTCGCCAACTATCGACACTTTGGAAAAGCAGCTAACGCTTGTTTTGTTAGTCAACCCGCTTTAAGTATGCAAATAAAAAAACTAGAGAGGTACTTGGGTGTACAATTGCTCGAACGTACCAATAAATCTGTCATGCTCACACCCATTGGTTTGATAGTAGCAAAACAAGCAAGACAAATTTTAAATCAAACAGAAGAATTACGAGAAACCGCTAAATTAGCTAAAGATCCTTACAGTGGCGAAATAAAAATGGGCATTATTCCAACTCTCGCGCCTTATTTATTACCTCATATCATCCCAAAATTATCCGCTGCTTTTCCTAAACTCGAATTTTACTTGGTTGAAGAACAAACTGCTCATCTTATTGAAAAACTAGAACAAGGCAAACTCGATACAGCATTATTAGCCTTGCCTCTTACTGAATCTACATTCACAACTTCTCCTTTATTTACAGAAGAATTTATGCTCGCTCTCACACCAGCGCATGCTCTTGCCAAACGTAAAACCATTAAACAAAGTGATTTACGCGATACTCATTTACTCTTACTAGAAGAAGGTCATTGTTTGCGTGAGCAAGCACTTGAAATATGCCACGCGGTAGATGCGCGTGAATCTAAAAAATTTCGCGCAACCAGCCTTGAAACGTTGCGGCACATGGTGGCGATAGGTGTTGGCATAACATTGTTACCCGCGCTTGCATGTAGAAAAAATGATGGTATTTGTTATCTTGCCTTTAGCAAACCCAAACCCTCTCGAACCATTGGCATGGTATGGCGAAAATCTACTGCAAAGACAATTGTTCTAGAAGAAATCGCCGCACATATTCAAAAAATAATGGCGAAATTGTGACGCATGGACGCATAAAAAAGCTTATCTCCATCAAAATCTGCCGTTAATCTAATACGGATTGCAAAGACTTAAAGTAGAAGTTGGTGATGACCTATCCCCCACCATTAGACCGCTCAATATAAGTTAAGCTAATGAATTATATAATTTTTACTTGATTCTTTTTGCTACATAACATACTTTTCTCATAACTTAATATTGACACTCACTTGACATATTTGAGTGTCAATATTAAGTTATGGATATGAAACTTAAAAATGCCCTAGATAAACTGAAGCCCCTTCTACTCGCTCCATGCTTTACAAGCAAGGAGGCGCATCTTTACGGTGTTAGCCCATCAACACTTGCCTACTATGTGAAGCAAAATGAATTGACGCGCATTGGCCATGGAGTTTATCGTGGCGCAAACGCCCCTGTACTCGATGATTTCCGCTGGGAAGACCTCATTGAAGCAATGCAAAGAGTAAAAGATGGGGTCATTTGTCTCACATCGGCACTGTCCTTATATCACTTCACTGAAGAAATGTCCTTACAGCATTGGATAGCGATAAGGAACGAGACAATTCATCGCGCCTTGCCAACCACGAAAGTGGTTAGAATGCGAAATCTTACGCTCGGTAAAACCACAATTAAAGTTGGTAATGTTACCTTGCCTATTTTTGATCGTGAACGAACTATTGTAGATGCTTTCCGCTATCTAGGGCGTGAGACAGCTTTAAAAGCTTTAAAAATAGCACTGACGAAGAAAGGCTCTGAAAAAATAGATTTAGAGAAAATCAGAAAATATGCTAAAAAACTCAGAATAAAAATCGAACCATTTTTAATAGCGATGACACTATGAATGAAGCAGCACTGAAAGAACGATTAAAGACAATTGCCACAGAAAAAGAAACCACCCTCAATAAAGTTTGGAAGCAACTACTTTTAGAGCGATTTTTAGCGAGGCTATCCGATTCCCCATACCAAGATAAATTTATTTTTAAAGGTGGATTACTGCTTGCTCAGTACATCGCTATTAATCGAGAAACCATCGATATCGATTTTCTAATAACGAAAATTAAAAGTGAAATGCAAAATATTGAAAAAGTTATCAAAGAAGTAGCCGCTACTGACTCTGAGGACGGATTTTCCTTCACATGGTTTTCGGCAGAGGAATTAAATCAACCACACATAGAATACTCCGGTTTTCGAATAACACTAGATGCGCAGTTTGGAAAGATGCGTGACAAAATTCAAGTTGATATCGGCATTGGTGATATGGTTGTGCCCGTAGAGACAACATTTAATCCATTTGAATATAAAGGTAAGCCGATTTTTGCTGGTGAAATTTCTTTATACGTCTATCCGCCAGAGGCAATTTTTTCAGAAAAACTTGAGACAATTATTTCCAAGGGTGCCATCAATAGCAGAATGAAAGATTATCATGACTTGCTTGTAATGATTCGTGAACCAGATTTTTTAGATACTGAAAAACTGACTAATTCAATTAAAGCTACTTTTAACCGTCGTGGAACACCAATATCGTTATCAATTAATTTTGATTCCACCGGTATACAAAGCTTGCGAGCATTGTGGAGCAACCACTTGCGCGGTTTAGGTGTATTTAGAGAACGTTTAAATTTACCGAATCAAATTGATGACACGATTAAAGAAATCAACAGATGGATAAACCTGAAAAACTTGTAATCCGAGAGAATTGAAACTAATGAGAACAATTACGCAATTTCTATTCCTGTAGAAACAGCATTCAAGACAGAAGCAATGCGTACAGCAGATTGAATTCCTAACTTGCTCACACCCGATTTTATTAATGCATTTGTATGTGCATCAATACACATACCGCACCCATTGATGGCTGATACTGCAAGACAGCTAAGCTCAAAATCAATTTTATCACTGCCTGGATTTCCAATAACATTCATGCGCAACTTGACTGGCAGCGCTGAAAAAGATTTATCGCTAATCAAGTGAATGAAACGGTAATAAATATTATTCATTGCCATAATGGTAGCAGCCGATTTAGCAGCGCAAATATCAGCGTCAGATAAAATTGTGTTGGCCTCATCAAAAATAGATTTTATTAATAAAAAGTTTTTTGATGCATATGCGACAGAAAGCGCAATACTATAAATCTGCTTTTGACTTAAATCACCCGAACCTTCCTCTGTAAGGACACTCGCGAGATTTAACTTGATATCTTTAGCATAGTCAGGCAGTTTATTTTTTAATTGTTCAATACTCATGTTTTTCTCCTTCATTTAAGCGCCTTCTAATGTTTTTTCACCTTTCTGCCAATTACAAGGGCATAACTCATCGGTTTGAAGTGCATCGAGTACCCGTAATACTTCTTTAGGATTGCGGCCCACATTTAGATCAGTCACCATTACAAAACGAATCATGCCTGCTGGATCAACAATAAATGTTGCACGTTGAGCAACACCTTCATTTTCATCCAAAATACCCAACCCTTCCGTTAATTCACGCTTGATATCGGATAACATAGGAAAAGGTAAATGACGTAATTCATCTTTCTGCTGCTTCCAGGCTAAATGTACAAACTCAGAATCTGTACTCACACCAAGCACTTTAGTATCTCGATCGACAAATTCTTGATTGAGACGACCAAACTCAGCAATTTCCGTTGGGCATACAAAAGTAAAATCTTTTGGCCAAAAGAAAAAAACCTGCCATTTACCTTGATGTGTTGTATGGGTAACATCAATAAAAGCATCTTCACTATTTTCTGAAATAACGCCTTTTACATGAAAGGCTGGAAAAAGCTGCCCGATAGCCAACATAATGACTCCCCTATATTTAAATGATTGAAGTATAAAAATAGCTGAAATCTATTTATAAAAACAATAGATTGTTATTATAATATCGATAAATAAAATTTATTGATCGTTAATGCGAAAATCTGTCGCTATAAACGATACCCGCATCTTTGAGTATTCAAACAATCAATGCAACTTAGCTATTGACAAAAATATCACTTTGCCCTTAAATGGCGGCTCCAATATTAAGAAAATTATTTTCATTGGTTATAAAATAGACTATCCGTAGGAGCGAACATGTTTCGAAATGAATCCTCTATTGTAAAAGCTGAAAATGTATCAAAAATGGCGGAAGTAATATCCACTAAAATTTCTAAAGATAAACTTGATCCTTCAAAAACTCTCATTTTAATTGATTTGGATTTAACACTTTTCGATCGTCCAGGCATCATGAGTGATTTATATCCTGGGGAACGAAAGGAATTTATAGATTCATTAGCTAAAAAAGACCCTTCTTTAGTTGAAATTGCCTATGCACAGTCACCGTATCAATTAATCGAAGAAGAAATGGCTAGTTATATAAAAAACCTAGCTGAACAAGGTTTCATTGTCTTAGGGTTTACTTCACGTCGAACAGGTAAAGCTAAAGCAGATGCATTAACTTCTGTTGAGGAAGATGCCTGCAAAAGCATACAGAAATTGGGTGTTAATTTCTCTAAGATAGCTACTCAAGAATTTGATATTCCTGAAAATGCAGCTCCATTAGAAAATGCAAATTTAAGACCTTATGAAATCATAGGTAAACCAAAAATTTTTGGTGATACTTTTGGCGCTACAACAATATTTACTGCCAATTATCAAAAAGGATTAATCCTTGCGTCTGTAGTTAAACATCTGTCTACTTTAAGAATAGATATAACAAACATTATTGCAACAGATGATAATATAAAATATTTACAAAATTTAAAAAATGTATGCGAAACAAATAAATTAAATTTCACTGGTCTTCATTACACTTTTGCACATGATCATAAACATGAGTTGAATGCAGAGGTTGTTGCTATTCAAAAAGATCTCTTAATTAACGAACGTGAGTTTCGTTTTAGATAGTTCGATTCGTCAAGCTTTAGAAATTAAAAATGCAATATCATGAAACATATTGATTAATATGCCCGCTCCCTGCGGAATTCGAATCCGCGTTACCGCCGTGAGAGGGCGATGTCCTAGGCCACTAGACGAAGGGAGCAATAAAAAGAGGATTATATAATATTTTACTTATTTTTGTTCTTTTTGTTGATACACCAAATCCAACTCACGTGCTGCTTTGACTTCATCCAATCGACGCACAGGCAAAGTATGCGGAGCATTTTTTAAAAGTGCGGGATCAACTTTTGCTTCTTCAATAATTTTAATCAAAGCATCCGCAAAAGCATCCAACATGTCTTTGCTTTCAGTCTCCGTTGGCTCAATCAATAAACATTCCGGAACTAACAAGGGAAAATACATGGTTGGCGCATGAAAACCATAATCCAATAACCGTTTGGCTACATCTTGCGCACTAATATGCAATGTTTTCGCCTCATTTTTAAGCGTAATAATAAATTCGTGACTAGCACGACGAGCAGGATATGCCAAAGTAAATCCTGCTGCCTTTAAACGCGCCAATAAATAATTAGCATTTAATGTGGAAAATAAAGCGACGCGTTCCATACCTTTTTTACCTAATAATCGCGCATAAAAATAAGCACGCAACAAAATACCAGCGTTACCAGCAAAAGCGGATAATCGACCAATTGTTTCAGGGCAATCTTTTTCCGTTAACCATCGATAGCAATTATTTTCTTTGATCACACGCGGAATCGGGAGATATGGTAATAATCTTTCATTTGCTACAACCGGACCACTACCTGGTCCCCCACCTCCATGTGGTGTAGCGAAGGTTTTGTGAAGATTCAAATGCACCACATCAAAACCCATATCGTAAGGAAGCACTTTTCCTAAAATAGCATTGAAGTTAGCACCATCGTAATAAAGCAATCCCCCTGCTTGATGAATCAAGTTCGCGATTTCTTGAATTTTTTGCTCAAATACGCCCAAAGTCGATGGATTGGTTAGCATCATTCCTGCAGTTTTTGGTCCAACTACTTTTTTTAAAATTTCAAGATCTACGTTGCCATCCGCTCCAGTTGGTATTTCATGCACTTTAAATCCGCATTGAACAGCAGAAGCAGGATTGGTCCCATGCGCTGCATCAGGAACTAAAATTTCATCACGAGCTAGATCATTGCGTGCACAATGATAAGCTTTAATCATTGCAACGCCAGCAAATTCGCCTTGTGCACCAGCCATAGGAGATAATGCTGCGCCCTTCATACCTGTTACAATAGTTAACATTTCCTGTAGCTCATACACACACGCAAGATAACCCTGACTATTTTCTTCAAGTGCAAGCGGATGATGATGTAAAAACCCAGCAATGGATGCAAGTTTATGCACACCTCGCGGATTATATTTCATTGTGCATGAACCTAAGGGATAAAAATGGGTATCAATAGAAAAATTCTTTTTAGAAAGATTAGTAAAATGACGTACCACTTGTAATTCAGAAACTTCCGGAAGATAAGGTAGATCATCGCGTAATAAGGACGGAGGAATGTCATCAAAATTTTTCTTCTTCCCTCGTTGAAAAAAGAAAGAGGAATCTTCTTCAATCATGTCTTGTGACCATTGCGCCTTTGCATAACGACCACGACGTGATTCCTCAAAAATGAGCTTAGACATACCCTTGTTTTCCTTCTACTACCGTGTGTGATGAAAGCTGCACTATTTTTGTGAAAAAATGCGCAAGCAAGTTAATATCTTCAAGTGTTTTCGTTTCTGTTGCACAAAGCAATAATACATTATCCAATTCTGGGTAAGTCTGTTGAAGCGCATAACCGCCTTGTATGCCTTCTTTTGCTAATTGCTGCAAGATATATTCCGGTGATACATTGACACGTAAAGCAATCTCATGAAAAAAAGGGCTAGTAAAAGCAAGCTCCACATTGGCAATAGCAGTAAGCACTTTTTTTAATGCCCGGGTACGTTCATGACAAAGCGCAGCAAGATGCAAAAGACCATAAGGCCCCATTAAACTCATAAAAATAGTGGATGCAGTAACCATCAAGCCTTGGTTAGTGCAAATATTTGAAGTGGCTTTACCACGCCGTATATGTTGTTCGCGCGCTTGTAATGTCAATACAAACCCTTGTTTACCATCAAGATCAACAGTACGTCCAACAATACGGCCAGGCATTTGTCGTATATGCGATTTTTTACTGCATAAAAAACCATAATAAGGCCCACCTGATGCTAATGGAATACCAAGCGGCTGCCCCTCTCCACAAGCAATATCTATACCATTTTTGCCCCATTTGCCAGGCGGCTTTAATAAGGCCATTGCCAATGGATTAACAACAGCAATTGAAATTAATTTATTTTCTGCTGCTAAATCCGCCAACACATCGACCTCTTCTAATACACCAAAAAAATTAGGTTGAGGTATGACTAAAGCAACTGTGTTTGACGTTATTATTTTTTTTAATGCATCGACATCAACTTGACCCGTATGACGTTGATAAGGAACATCAAGCAATTGAATATCTTGCTGGGTAACAATGGTATGTACTGTATCTCGATAATGTGGATGCACTGAACGTGGCATTAAAATATTCATTTTTTCTTTTTTATTAGATAACCTTGCTGCCATCAAAATTGCTTCAGCAAGTGCCGATGCGCCATCATACAAAGATGCGTTTGATACTTCTAACGCCATTAGATTAGCCATCATGGTTTGATATTCATAGATGAGCTGTAAACTACCTTGGCTCGCTTCTGCTTGATAAGGTGTATAAGCTGTATAAAATTCTCCTCGCGTTGCCACATCCCAAACAGCAGCTGGAATATAGTGCTCATAAGCGCCTGCACCAATAAAACATAACATTTCACCATCCTGTTTGGCGCGCATCTGTGCAAAGCGGTTTAACTCCATTTCAGACATGCCCTCTGGAATACCTTCTAATGTAGCATGCCGAAGCGAATCTGGTATTTCATCAAATAATGATTCGATTGTTGGCGCGCCTATCATGTTAAGCATTTCTTCAATATCTTGTTTAGTATGCGGAACAAATGGCATAAATAACTCCGCTCATCAATGTGCTTCAGATGCAACAACTTTAGAATATTCATTTGCATTTAATAATGCTAAATTGCTTTTTTCATCAGGCCGCACTCGAAACAACCACCCCTTACCATAAGGATCTTGATTAATCAGTTGTGGATTTTCAATCGCAGCACGATTCACCTCAACAATTTCGCCTGATACCGGACAATAAATATCAGCAGCTGCTTTCACCGATTCAACAATAGCGCATTCCTGTCCGCCATGAACATTCGTATCGACTTCTGGCAATTCCACATAGACCAAATCACCTAACATCGTTTGTGCATGATCGGTAATACCAATGGTAATGAAGTCATCTTCTTTACGTATCCACTCGTGAGTTTTGGTATATTTCAAACTTGCAGGTATGTTACTCATCATTGTTACTCCATCTTTAAACGCGTTTTAAAATTGACGCCATCACCTAAACAGTTACCATTTTCTTTCCGCTGCGTACAAAAGGTAATGGAACAATATGTGCAGGAATACGTTTATTGCGTATTTCAACAAAACATTGCGAAGTGGTTATAGCTGGCAAGCGCGCAAATGCAATACTTTTTTCTAAAGTTGGTGAATAACCACCACTTGTCACTTCGCCTTCATCACGATGAGTGATAAATACTTTTTGATGATTACGCATGATACCAGGGCCGTTTAAAATAAGACCTACCAATCGCCTTTTCACACCCTCTTTCAGTTGTTTTTCTAATGCTACACGACCAATGAAATCTCTATCTGTTGGCTGAAGAGCAACCGTCCAAGTCAGATTAGATTCAAGTGGGGTAACTGTTTCATCCATATCAGATCCATACAAATTTAAGCCCGCTTCTAAACGTAAAGTATCACGTGCACCTAATCCACAAGGCTGTATACCAGCCAAAAGACAAGCTTGCCAATAAGTCGCAGCCTCACTACTTGGAAAAATCATCTCATAACCATCTTCGCCTGTGTAACCTGTTCGCGCAATAAAACAATCTCCAAGTACAATAAAAGTAAATGGTTTTAATTGTTGTATGGTTTCTATGCCTGGCAAAGATAAGCAATGAATAAGTTTTTCTTTTGCCAAAGGACCCTGAACAGCCAACATGACCAAATCAGTCCGTTCAATCATTTCTACCCGTAATGATACAATTTGAGATTTCATCCACGCTAAATCTTTTGCGCGGGTTCCCGCATTGATTACAAGTCGATACATAGTATCGGCAATTTTATAAACAATCAAATCATCAATGATCCCACCATGCTCATTCAACATGCAAGTGTATAACGCTTTTCCTGAGCTTAAGCGATCTATGTTATTTGCTAATAAGCGACGCAAAAAAAGCTGGGTATCTTGCCCAAGCAAATCAACTATACCCATATGCGATACATCAAACATACCTGCTTGCTTACGGATAGAATGATGTTCTTGAATTTGAGAACCATAATGAAGAGGCATATCCCAATCAGCAAAATCAACGATTTTAGCATGGGCTTGTAAGTGCAAATCGTAAAAAGGGGTTCGTTTTCCCACGTGAAGCTTCCTTGGTAGTAAAATAGGAAAAGCAGTATAACGTCTCTTTGATAAAATAGGAATGCCCAAAAAAACAGCATGTGAGTAGTAATAAAGCCTTACTTTATATTAAGTCACTCATCAGGCAAAGCCGATAATAACTTTAATAGCCACCTGCGTGTATCTTTTATGTTGCGTACCAAAGCAAGCAATGTCAGTGGCTCCTCAGATAAATCAATGCCTTCTAAACGTGCAGGCAGTATTTGCCATATTGTTTTATCTAATGTTGCAATATCGCTATCATAATCAATTGAAAAATACCCCAATTGATTATGCTTGAAATAGTTGATAAGAATGTTAAAAATTTCATGATGAACCTTCATGGAATGAATGATTAAATCACGCATCATCTGATTTGTATGTTGTGTAATAAACCGATCGAGTAAATAGGTAAGCGCAAATAATAATTCAATGATGCGATCTAAATGAATTAAAAAAAATCGAAACCCTCCTCGCAATCCCGGATTGAAACCAGTTGCAAAAACCCATTCTGGATAGGCGATTTTCTTTGAAAGCATTTTTTCTAAATTTATTTTTTTTTCAAACCATTCTTGTGAATATTCTTTTTCTGAAAAATGAAGAATGCTGGTTTCAAGATAATCAGCTACTTGTTGCAAAACGGGTAAAATATCTTCACTAAATTCTTGAACCAGATTGATTGGCCATATCAATTGACAAAAGGTTCCTATTGCAACACCAAATATAACATCTATCATGCGATCATGAACAATGATAGGCACAAAGAACTGCATGATGATAACGACGATAAACAAAATGAAAAGAATAATGAATCCCCTTCTCATAATTGAACCATGCGTTGGTAGACTAGCTAAAATTGCAGACAATAGTACCCAATAAATATTAGTTAAGAATAAATAATAATGCAGTATGATCACAATGGCGATAGCCATACTTAGTTTGGTGATTAACTTGAAATAGTTTATACTCATTTTGTGCGTCCAAACATTTTAAGGCTATCAATAAATAAAACGAACGCTATTGGATCGCGAGCAGTGACACGTAAAACATTCTGATAGATATCTTCAAAACGATCAATTTTTTCTCGCAGAATTTCAATATTCCTTTCATCGTTAACAGTAAAGTAAATCATGTTTTGCAATATGTTATTGATCGCTTGCCGAATGGCGATTAATTCATGTCGACATATTTCAAAAATAGTATGATCAGGAACACGATGCCTTAATTGCGAATAATCCAACATAATAGAATAAAAACGATCATACATTTTCGTTTGTTCCGTAACAGTTGAAATGAATTTCATACATTTATTTTTTTGAACATGCAATCGCCGTTCATAAAGATATTCATTATCTGGATAATCAGATTGAAGAAAACAAGCGAAAATTTCGTTATTTAATTTGACAAAACGCCGGGATAATACGCTACAGAAATTCGATGAACTTCGAAAAAATAACTTACTTATTCTTTTTGACATCCTTCCAATATTCTTTCTTTAGAAAATACATCAATACAAATAAAACCGCTAAAAACCCAAGCACCCACCATCCAAGATGGCGCTGCTCTTCATGAAAAGGTTCGGCGGCATAAGCTAAGAAATTAACAAGATCAGCCATGGTTGCATCAAATTGCTCAGGCGTCATGCTGCCTTGTTTAGTCAATACCAATAAATCATACCAATTTGTATCATTATAAAGAATCCCAAGACTCACTTTGTTTGTTACCAGCACTTGATCACCTTGATAAGGTGCAAGTATGCCTGACATGGCTGTATTTGGAATAAGTAAATTATTGACGCCCGTTGGTCGTGAGCTATCTTGATAGAAGCTGTGTAAATAAGTATAAATCCAATCAACACCACGAATGCTTGCTTCTAATGATAAATCCGGCGGTTTAATTCCAAACGGCCAATTACTAACATTAATCGGCATTTTATCAAGAGTAATCCCTGCATCTTGAGCAACTTTATCGTAGCGTAAATAAACCAGCGTATGGCAAGCCATACAATTGGCTGCAAAAAAGGTTGCGCCGCGCTTGATTGAATTCATATCCGATTGATCGATAGGTGCGGTTGCCAACACTAAATTCTCAACAGAATTTTGCGGCCATGCTGCAGATGAACATAAAAAAAATAAAACCACTAATAAATAACGCATCATTCCGTAACCCGTTCTGGTAAAGGTTTGGTTTTTTCCATGAGAGTATATATTGGCATTAACAAAAAGAAAGCAAAATAAGTAATGGTAAATATGCGTGCTAATAAGGTACGCACCGTTGAAACAGGCTCACTACCCAAATACCCTAATCCGATAAAACTAATGACAAAAACTACAATTGCAATTTTAGATAGTATGCCTTTATAACGAATCGAGCGTACTCGACTTCTATCTAACCAGGGCAAAACAAACATAATAGCAATAGCCGATGCCATTGCCATCAATCCCATTAATTTATTAGGAATAGCTCTTAATATCGCATAAAATGGTGTCATATACCAAACAGGAGAAATTTCTAATGGTGTCACCATAGGATTAGCAGGCACAAAATTGTCATGCTCAAGAAAATAACCGCCCATCATTGGAATAAAAAATACAATGACACTAAACACAAATAAAAACACAACGACACCAACTAAATCTTTAACAGTGTAATAAGGATGAAAAGGTATGCCATCCAATGGTACACCCTCTTTATCTTTTTTATCTTTGATTTCAATGCCATCAGGATTGTTCGAACCAACATGGTGTAAGGCAACAAGATGAACAAACACTAAAGCCGCTAAAAATAATGGAATAGCAATCACATGAAGTGAAAAGAAACGATGTAATGTCACACCTGAAACATTAAAATCACCACGCAACCAAATGAGTATTTGTTCGCCTAAATATGGAATCGCACTAGCAAAAGAAGTAATAACAGCTGCACCCCAATAAGACATCTGTCCCCATGGTAAAACGTAGCCGGTAAATGCTTCGATAAGCAGCAAAAAATAAATGACCATACCAATCAACCACACTAATTCACGAGGTTTTTGATAAGAGCCATACATTAATCCGCGATACATATGTAAGTAAACCACAACAAAAAATGCTGATGCCCCTGTGGTATGCATAAATCGCAATAACCAACCATAGCGAACTTCACGCATAATATGCTGGACGGAAGCAAATGAATCGTTTGCAGTCGGCGTGTATTCCATCACCAACCAAATGCCTGTCGCAATTTGCATGACAAAAACCAGTAAGGAGAAAGAACCAAAAAAATACCAGAAATTAAAATTACGCGGGGCATAATACTTGCTTAAATGTTTTTGCCAAAATTCTGTTAATGGATAGCGTTTATCTACCCATTGCATCAAACGGTTTTTCTGGCTTATCGCTTTTTCTGTCATCGTTGTTTCTCACTTTTGTTACAACTTCTCACATTCAAATAGAGAATGTTCATTAAACTGTGTCATTGCTTATGTAACTCGGGAACGTACATCCCTGTACTCGGCGCTTTAAACCATCCATGGCCGCGACGTCCCTCGTCTACATAAGCAATGACACAGTTTAATGAACATTCTCTTCAAATATTGTTATCAACCAATCGATATCGCACCCTCCACACCTTCTTGATCTTGACCTATTAAAATTTCTGTTTCGCTCACATACATATGCCTAGGAATTTTGAGATTTAATGGTGCAGGCACATCTTGGTAAACACGTCCAGCTAAATCATACTTCGATCCATGACAAGGACAATAAAATCCTCCTAACCAATCAGGAGACACACTGGCCACATCTGGTCGATAAGTAGGCACACAACCCAGATGGGTACAGATGCCAATAACAATAAAAAATGGCAGCTTGATCGAGCGATTCATGTTTTTACAATAGGTAGGTTGTTGATCTTGCTCACTTAGCGGATCTCGCAACGTGCTATCAAGTTTGGGTAAAGAATCCAACATACTTTGATCACGATAAATCACCCAAACCGGCATGCTTCGCCAAGGAATGGTTAATTGTTGTCGTGGTTGTAAAGAACTAATATCAACTGTGATAGGCGCAGCAGCAGCTTCTGTATCAGCACTTGGCAACCAGTAAGAAAGAAACGGAACCGATGCTGCTGCCAGCCCAATTCCACCTACTGCTGTTGTTGCGCGACGCAAGAAACAACGCCGACTTTGATCAATTTTATCTGTCACAGCATAACCCTTTCGATATAAACTGAAATTCTAATCATTCAAACAAAAGATGGCCAGCTTTTTTATTTGCTCACAAATGCTGACAGTATAATGCCTGTCTCGTATAACAAACAAATGGGTATAGCCATGAGTGTTTGCGATAGCACATCCGGTGGTGCAAACAGCATGCCTACAATAAAAGCGCCAAGAATAGCATAAGAACGCATTTGAATAAATCGGCTTCGAGAGAAGATATTCATTGCAACCAGCAAAGTCATGCCAATCGGAATTTCAAATAACACGCCAAACGTTAACAATAAACGCATCGTAAAATCTAAATATTCAGCAATATCAGGACTGACTATTACGCCATGAGGAGCAGTATGCGATAAAAAACGAAAGAGAATAGGAAAGATAACAAAGTAAGCAAAAGCAATACCCATATAAAATAAACCACTGCTAATAAACAATAGCGGCCACACTAATCTGCGCTCTTTACTATATAAAGCAGGAGCGATAAATGTCCACAACTGATAAAGAAAAAATGGCATGGCTAGCAACATAGCCACCCAAAAAGCTAGCTTAAAAGGAACAAAAAATGGCGAAACAATTTGTGTTGCAATCAAATGTCCTTGCGGTAAAAATTTTAATAATGGTAAAGCAAGCAAGGTATAGAGCTCGTTAGCAAAATAAATTAAAACAGTAAATAAGATAAGCAGCAAAATAAGAGAATAAATTAACTTTGTACGCAATTCGATTAAAAAATGAAGGGTATTACTATTTTCGCTCATCAGACTTTTCAGTTGGCTCAATAAAACCATTCACCTCTTGTTTAATCTTAAGAAGCGCGCGTCGAACAGATTGAGTAAAACGCCCCAATGTAAATGCAACATCTGGCAACTGTTCTGGTTTGATAACCAAGAGTGCCACTAATAAAACAACTACCACTTCGCTCACACTAAAACTCATTGCGACTTTCCTTCTTTTTCTTCTTGATCTTCTTGTAACCCTTTGCGAAAACTACGAATCGCTACCGCTAAATCATTTCCTAATTCACGTAAGCGCCTCGTCCCAAATATTAACATCAAAATGAGGAAAACCAACAAGAGCGAACCAAAATTACGAAACATCATATTGCCTCCTCACATTGCAATTGGATGGGGTGCAATCCATCCTAATGCAAAAGCTATTAATAATAAAATAAACAAAACTAAAGACAAAGCAATACGCCATGTTAAAGCTTTTACCGTACGATCGGAGCGTCCTTTATCTTTCACCAAAAAAAATAACGCGCTGCCAAGTGAGAAAAAAATACCCAACAAAAATAGCACGATGATTAATTTAATTATTAATGTCATTTTTGAAACTCTGTTTGTATAATTTTACGAGTATCAATTTCAGATTATATTCCGAGATAAGGAGAAATGCATTAAAAAACGTCACTACATTAAAAATTGGAAATTAACCCTGCTTGCCTTTTTGCTCATTAGCTTGTTCACTAGCTTAAGTATTTGGCAGCTTACGCGCGCAAATCAAAAAAAATTACTTTTAGCTCGCCATACCGAGCGTATGAATCACCCCCCCTTGACTGCTCGTAATTTAGCTCAGCTTTTTCAAAAACAAGACTTGCGATTTTACCGTGTTACTTTACATGGTGAATTCGATCATCAACATACGTTTTTATTAGATAATAGAACATTTTATGGACAAATCGGCTATGAGATTTATTCATTATTTAAAGCTCAAGGATTATCTCAACCTATATTAGTCGATCGCGGATTTATTCCTGCAGACACTGACCGCACCAAACTACCTATTATCAAAGAAATCCGTGGTACGATAACCATCACTGGCATGTTAAACACTCCTCCTACTTATGTTGCTTTTGGTGATTTCTATGATTCTTCAATTCACACCTCACCACTACGTGTTGAATACATTCATCTACAAAAAATAGCAAAACTACTATCAGAAGAAATTTACCCCTACATTCTCATCATCACCCCACACCATGTTGCCGCTTATCCTATTGAATGGAAAATCATAACCATGGGTCCAGAAAGGCACATTGGATATGCATTACAATGGTTTGCTATCGCCCTTACCTTATTGATAATATGGATCGCTTTAAATCGAGCATAGTCGAAGGGCGGCCGAGTATTTTATAAGGAAAAATTTGTGTCTAAGTATTGGTTCATCTCAACCAAATATCGTCGCCACACTAAATTAGTGCTCCTAACCTTTGCCCTCGCCTTTGTGGTCATACTCATGGGCGCTTATACGCGACTAACTAACGCGGGGTTATCTTGCCCTGACTGGCCACAGTGTTACGGCTTTATTACTGCTCCGCATACTCTCGTACAATTACAAGAAGCTCTGACTCGCTACCCTGCGATGCCAGTGAATGTAAAAAAAGCCTGGACAGAAATGGCTCATCGTTACGCAGCAGGTACAGAAGGCCTACTTATTCTTGTTCTATCATGCTCTATTTTATTTGCAAAAAAAGCTAAAGATAAAAAATCAATTGTGATGAGTCTTCTACTCGTTACTTTTCTTGGAATTCAAATCATGCTAGGTATGCTCACTGTCACAGCACAACTTAAACCGATGATTGTGTTATCTCATTTATTAATTGGCTTATCCATTCTGAGCTTACTGTGGTGGATGTATCTGGATAGGTATCTATCTCCTTATGCTATCACTTCTCACTCTAGTCAATCTCTTCTGCCTTGGCTTTGGATAGCACTTGTCATAGTTGGCGTACAAATCACACTAGGCGGTCTTGTAAGCACACATGATGCAGGATTGGCTTGTATTGATTTTCCTTATTGTAACGGTAAATTACTTCCCAACTTAGCGTGGAATAATTTAAATACTGATTTAATTACCATTCATATGCTACATCGTCTTTTTGCGCTTGTAACAGCAATTTATTTAAGCATCTTAGCATGCGTTCTAGCTACGCATTCGTCTTTTCGTTCCATAGCAGGTTTTCTATTTGCTCTCATTGCCTTACAAATCACGCTCGGTATTTTGAATATTATTTGGCTGCGCCCAATCTGGATCGCATTCATTCATCAAGCAGTCGCTATTTTTTTGTTACTATCTATTATTACTATTCTAGTGAAAGCCCATCTTGGATCACGAGATAATCCCTATGATCTTCAAATTTCGTAATTATTTTAATTTGTGCAAACCACGGGTCATCTTGCTCATGTTATTAACTACGTGGACAGGAATGTATTTGGCAGCTAAAGACTCTATTCCTTGGGCAATATGGATAAGTGCCACAATAGGCATTGCATTAGTATCCGGCTCAGCAGCTACTTTAAATCACATTATTGATAGACATACCGATGCTTTGATGGAGCGCACAAAAAAACGTCCGTTGGTGACTAGAAAAATATCATTAATGGCTGCTTCAATATTTGCCATCACACAAGGAACACTCGGTTTGTGCATTCTCTATTTTTTTGTTAATTCACTCACTGCGCTATTAACCCTGTTAGCAGCTGGTGGTTATGCGGGCATTTATTCGCTTTATTTAAAACATGCCACCTCACAAAATATTGTGATCGGGGGATTAGCTGGGGCAATGCCACCACTTCTTGGCTGGACAGCAGTAACAGGACGCCTCGATCCAGAAAGCTGGCTACTGGTACTTATTATTTTCACTTGGACACCCGCCCATTTTTGGGCACTCTGCCTACATCGCTATGAAGAATATAAGCAAACCACCGTTCCTATGTTACCCATTACTCACGGCATCACCTTTACCAAATTTAATATTGTCCTGTATAGTCTGCTAACGGTTGCAGGCAGCTTACTACCGTTTGCCATTGGCATGAGTGGCGAACTCTATTTTATTGGCGTGTTATTATTAGATGTTGGCTTAATTATTTATGCATTAAAATTGCAATTTGCGAGCAATGACAAGCAAATCGCATTAAAAACATTTCATTATTCACTGATTTATTTAACAGGATTATTTTTAATCCTCTTACTCGATCATCATTTGGCGATTACTTAACCATGAAAATAAATTTCTCCACTCCAAATCAAAAAATCATTTTTTTAGTTATTTTTTTATGTTCGGCATTGATAACCTTATTATTCGTTTATCATCTTCGTCATCAAACAACCCCTACTACTTTAGCCAACGATGCCGGTATTATTTTTCCTGTTGCACGAGATATCAAACCATTCAAATTAGTAGGATTCCAAAATAAGCTCTTGACGGAACAAGATTTTTATCACCATTTTACATTATTATTTTTTGGCTTCAGTCATTGTTCAACTGTCTGCCCTGCTACTTTAGATATGCTAAAAAGCGCTTATGTTAAACTTCATCCTATGTACCCCAATTTACAAGTTGTGCTTGTTTCCTTAGATCCAGAACGAGATACCCCCTCCTTATTGTCCTATTACACTCGTTCATTTCATCCTGATTTCATTGCTGCAACTGGTCACATTCAGGAAATACGCAAATTACAAAGTCAGTTGGGGATTTTTTCTATCCAGGATCGCTCGAATGCTTCCTATCAAATACAGCATACTTCATCTATCTTGTTAATTAACCCACAAGGAAAATGGGTGGGATTATTCAAATATGGAATGAATCCCAAACAGTTTAGTCAAGCATTTAAGGAAAGTATGGAAATACTGGGATGAGCATATGCTAATGCCAAAATCTATTTTTATACTTTTACAATATCTCACCCCTCATTATTTATTCACTCAACTAATGGGGCGCTTAGCTGAGTCGCAACGTTTTTGGTTAAAAAATTTTTTAATTAAACGATTTATCAAACACTATAAAATAAACTTAGGAGAAGCAATCATTGAAACGCCTGACGTTTATTCCTCGTTTAATCAATTTTTTATTCGTCAATTAAAACCAAATGCGAGACCCATTTGCCAAGAAGAACATGAGATTGCCTCTCCTGTTGATGGAATAATCACTCAACTTGGTACCATTTTTAATAATCAACTGCTACAAGCCAAAAATTATTATTATAATCTCGAAAATTTATTAGGCGGCAACCAACTATTAGCGGATAACTTTCATAATGGATTATATGCGACATTTTATCTTGCCCCTCATCATTATCATCGTGTTCACATGCCATTAAATGGCACATTGGAACAAACTATTTATGTTCCAGGTAAGCTATTTTCCGTGAACCCCATCATGAGTGAGTCCATTCCTCAACTCTTCACTCGTAATGAACGTCTCATTACTATTTTTAATACCCACGTAGGAAAAATGGCTGTTATTTTAATTGGTGCAATGATTGTTGGAAATATACAAACCGTTTGGCTCAATCACCCTTTTCGAGGAAACAAAATTGTCACGCTGTCTTCCAATCCTATTACTTTATCGAAGGGAGCAGAACTGGGTTATTTCAAAATTGGATCAACCGTTATTTTATTATATGAACAAAATAAGATAAGGTGGGAACCCTCGCTTATTGCAAAAACAAACGTTCAACTTGGCCAATGTGTTGGAATCCTTAACAATACTTAACATTAAGTTTCTCTTAAGAGAATTTCTTTAAAATAATCAGCATGCAAGTATGGTTTAGAGCTTATAACGAATTGAGAAAATTTAGGGCTATGTTTATGATTAAGAAATTTTTATTGCGAAGCATGAGCGTAACAATCCTGTTGATTATGCTTGCCTTTCTCGCCTATGCGTTTCTCATTCGCGATAATATATTTCATTGCTCCATTTCAGCGATCATTCATCAAGCCCATCATTTAACAATGATGCAGCACTTATTGATTCTTGGATTATTACCTATTTATATTGCTACTATTATTTTTGGCGCCTGTTCACTTGGAATTTATTTAGGAAGTAGATTAAAGTATCTATTTAAGCTTAGAACTTAGAAATAGTAATGAACTTGATTGTCTAAACTAAGATATTAGCTATAATTAATGTAAGACATTAGACTAAATTTATATAAGATAATAGCCGTGTTAGCCTAACATTAAGAATTTAACCCTTTGAATTCAAGTCATTTCATCCTGTTTCATAGATAATCATTCTGGTTTTCCCTAACCCTAAAACATTGAGCTTATTCAAATCAATTTGTTAATCTAAGATATTCATGGACGAATGACAGGACAGGCGTCAAGGACAGATGCAGCAATATCAAGGATGACGCTGCCAAGGATAATGGCAGATTAGGCCAGGAAGCCTGGTAGGCAAAAAGGGGCGGCTTAAGGAATAAGCTGCCCCTTTTGTTATTAACAAATAAAACCTTTATCGTGCTTCTATCACGCTTTCTTGATACCGCTTCACACTTGTTAATATTTCTTTTTTTGCTACATCCATGTGCTCCCAACAATCGATTTTAGCCCATTTACTAGCTTCTAAATCTTTATAATGTTGGAAAAAATGTTCAATAGCAGCCAATAATTCTTTTCCTAAATCTTCAGCCTGCTGAACATGCTGATACCGCGTGGTTAACTTAGTAACAGGCACAGCCAAAATTTTAGCGTCTTTACCTGATTCATCCGTCATACGTAACATACCAACAGGGCGACATCGAATGACTATTCCTGGCGTCAAAGAATAGGGAGAAATAACCAGCACATCTAAAGGATCACCATCTTCAGAGAGTGTGTGTGGAATAAAACCATATTCACAAGGATAAAACATAGAAGTAGCCAAAAAACGATCGACCATGACCATACCACTTTCTTTATCAACTTCATATTTAATAGGTTTGCTATTAGATGGTATTTCAATGATCACATTAATATCATCAGGAATGTTTTGGCCTGCTGGCAAATGCTCTAATTTCATAGGATTATCGATCCTTTTAATAAAATATTTTAAAAATCAATCGGTTGCATAATTTCAAATCGTTTTGAATGCTGTTAGTGTACTTTCCATTAACAATTTTGCAAGTCATTAGACAATCTCTTACACTATAGCGTTACAAATTCTCTTTAATTCGCAAGGAATCACGATGAAAGATTGTTTATTTTGCAAAATAGCAAATGGTGAAATCCCAGCTACCATTATTTATCGAGATGATGAAATCGTAGCTTTTGATGACATTCATCCACAAGCACCACAACATAAAATCATTATTCCACAGAAACATATCTCTACCTTGAATGATTTACATGATGAAGACAATGATTTAATTGGTCAAATCATACAAACCGGTGTGATGTTAGCAAAACAACTGAACATTGCGAGTGATGGCTACCGCCTTGTATTCAATTGCAATGCTTTAGCCGGACAAAGTGTATTTCATGTTCACTTACATTTATTAGGCGGAAGGCGTTTAACATGGCCTCCAGGATAAGATAGCAATGGAAACTTATTTTAAACAAATTATCCAGTCACTCGGCGAAAATCCCGAACGCGAAGGATTAAAAAATACACCCAAACGCGCTGCTAAAGCCTGGGAATTTTTAACGCAAGGTTATCATCAATCCATTGATAAAACTGTCAATGGCGCTTTATTCCAATCGGATAATGATGAAATGGTACTCGTTAAAAATATTGAACTTTATTCGTTATGCGAACATCATTTACTCCCTTTCATTGGTAAGTGTCATGTGGCCTACGTTCCGAATGGAAAAATTATTGGATTATCCAAAATTGCCAGGATTGTCGATATTTATGCGCGACGTTTACAAGTTCAAGAAAATTTAACAAAGGAAATTGCACAAACCATACAGCAAGTGACTCAAGCAAAGGGGGTTGGAATTATCATTGAGGCACAACATTTATGTATGATGATGCGCGGTGTTGAAAAACAAAATTCCATTATGAGCACCTCTGTCATGCTGGGTTTACTGCGAGAAGACCCTCGTTCTCGCGCTGAGTTTTTAAGCTTGGTGCGAAACAATGAGAGATTGTTATAGGAATCCACTATGTATAGAGTGAAAAATTTTCTTATTTTTATAGCTATCGTAACTTTTTCTGTATCTGTTTTTGCTCAATCAAATAATGATGCCGCTCAAGCCTTTATTGATCTTGATACTTATTTTATTCAACAATATGGTGGGTTAGCGCATTTTATCGGTCATCATACTCGTCCATTATTAGTCGTGGACGGATTTAAATATCAACTTTATTTAAAAAATGGTAGCGTTAAAACATTTACCGGGTTAATAGCTCCCTTCAATGAATTAAAAGCCATATCGCATATTGGTCCCACATTATATGCTATTGCTTATCCCTCTTGGCAAAATCCAACTGATACAAGTTGGAAACAAAAACTGATTGAATTAGAAACCAAAATTAAAATAGCACGTTTGAACATAAATAATATTAATTGGGAAAATTCATCCTGGCCAGGTGAGAGTGAACATTTAAAAAAATTTATGGATGACTCTTTAAAAATGATTGGTCGTTTTATGGTGCGCCTATTAGAAAAAAATTCTTTTACACAACAAGATTATCAAGAATTCTCTACGCATTACATGCATACCATGCTTGCCTCTATGTATCTTGCTAATGTTTTAAATACTGTTGCCACTATTCATCAATTACAACAGTGGAAACAAGAATTAGGCCAAGAGCAATGGGATCATTTATACATCATCATGATGGGAACAAAAGGTAGAACAACTGCTGAACTTACAACAGAAACAAATACAGCCGCTATTACTATTGCGAGCTTAATGAAACCAGACAATATTAAATCACATATTTTTATTATGCCCATGGCCACCTCCCTTGATCAGGCCGAAACAACGTTAGGAGAAATTCTTGCAAGTAGCGATCTTGCTCATGCAACTTTTACCACCAAGCGCGCTAAAAAAGCGATGGGTATTTATCAAGCCATGTTGACACCTGATATACCTCTAGCACGTGATAATGTAAAACGCATTGCAGCAACTATTGTGAATAATGGAAAAGTAAATTTGCCAAAAATTGGCCTGTTGCCTAAAGATGAGGGATATTAAGAATGATACCAGTAAAAAAGTTTATTCTCATTACACTAAGCATCATAATATTATTTTGTGATACAAGTAATTATGCCTCAACAGATGACAACAAACCTAAAGTCATTACTAAATTTTTACAATTTATAATAAGAGCAGAAAGTGCTTCGGTAAAAGCGATAGATAACAATAAATTAATATATCAACTTGAATTACAAGGAGTCGATACTTCCGTGTTGTATTTTACTAATCGCCCAAGACGCATAACCGATTACATGACTACACGTTTTTTTTTAAAACGCTGGATCAAACCACCACCACATGATTTCATCACAAATCCCCCTAATGCTGCCATTCTTTATATCGATAAAATAACGAACCGTCAACAAACTGCACTCGTTTTATTAAATAATCCTGTTTACATTCCAAACCAACAACGTTTGTTTTTTATGATTCAACCCATCACAGGAAACAAATTGACTTTACCCCT
>MGXW01000010.1 GCA_001801495.1 Gammaproteobacteria bacterium RIFCSPHIGHO2_12_FULL_37_34 | reverse complement strand
GGATTTTAAGTCCCTTGCGTCTACCAGTTCCGCCACCCGGGCAATATACTAAAGGCTGGGGTCGGGATCGAACCGGCGTCCACGGCTTTGCAGGCCGCTGCATAACCACTCTGCCACCCAGCCATATTTAAAATGCGCGCGCCTTACCCTTAAAAGTCCAAGAAACAAAAGACTCGCTTAAAAGCACTCAAACTTATTGCTAAATCAACACAATGAAACAAGCGGGAAACGAGACTCGAACTCGCGACCCCAACCTTGGCAAGGTTGTGCTCTACCAACTGAGCTATTCCCGCAAAACTCGATGAACACCTAATATCGAGTCATTTTATCTTTGCACTACGGTATGTCAAGGGGTTTAGGAATGAATCAGCCATTCCCAATCAATGCGGCAACAAAAATAGAAACATTGCGTATACCACCTGGAAATAATTCAGTATTGTCTAAGGAGCATATTAATCGATTCGGCGCATTTCATTTGGATATGGAAAAAATGACAGCAAAAATTGAGTATGATTTACAATGAAAAGTAAGAATAAATGGGTTCGAACAGCGGAATCAGAGATCACATTAATTGACATTTAACTGACATCCTCCTCGCTCTTTAGGCTCAATAGGTGAGATTTGGTCCTTAAATTAGTTACTTATAATTGAACATGTTTTATTTGATATGTACCCTAATATAGGGTACAATTAACTTAATAAAAGGAAATAAGTTTGGATATTTTTAAAGTTATATTAACAAAACCGGCAAAGCGAGCTTTATTAAAAATGCCCTTACATATTGTGCGCAAATTACAATCATGGATTGATGATGTTGAAGATACCGGATTAAGTGAAGTGAAGAAAATATCTGGTTACCATGATGAGCCATTGAAAGGAAACAGAACAGGACAAAGATCAATTCGGTTAAGCAAGGCTTATCGAGCTATCTACATAATAGATCAGGAAGGCAAAATTGAAATTGTTAAGATCCTGGAGGTTAGTAAACATGACTATTAAGAGAAAAAGTGAAGCGATAAAATTTCTGGAAAAATTGGCAGGTAAACTGACGTTACCAAGCTTATTAACAGCAATTCGTCAAGGTGAAGAAATGTCCCAAGTTGAATTTGCTGAACTATTAGGTGTGTCTAGACAATACTTATGTGATATTGAGCATGGTCGGCGAGCGATCAGTCCAAAAGCAGCGGCAGAATTTGCCAAAAAGCTGAGATATTCTCCCAAACAATTTGTAAGGTTATGTTTGCAAGATTTAGTTAATCGCGACGGATTGAAATTAAAAATCGATGTACAAGATGCTGCTTAAAGGAAAATTGCGTATGGGCGGTCAAAATGGCCAAAGTTCAGTATAAGGAAGGCCCCGAAAAAGTATAACCTAGGCTATTCTCAACAAGAGATCAATCCACATCCGCTAGAAGCTGAATCCATGCAGCTTTAAGATAAATCAACATGGACCAAATGGTAAGCACAGCAGCAATATATAGAAATAAATATCCTACAAACACCAAAAAAGCTGGGGTACTACTATCACAATACAACAACACAACCAAAGCGGTCATTTGTACCGCTGTTTTAATCTTACCCATGTTGGTCACGGCAACACTTGCGCGCTGACCAATTTCAGCCATCCATTCGCGTAGAGCAGAGACAATGATTTCTCTCGCCACAATAACCGCGGCCGGAATAGTGATAACGGGAGCAGGAATAGTTAACACCGAAGATGGTACACTTACAAATTGGAACGTAGGTTCGGCAACAATTAATATAAGAGCAATAGAAACCATTAATTTATCAGCAACAGGATCTAAAAAAGCACCTAGTTTTGTCGATTGCTTTAAATAGCGAGCGAGATACCCATCTAACCAATCTGTAATCGATGCAATCATAAAAAATATGGCGGCAAGCGGATGTGCCCACCAATACGGCAGGTAATAAAAAACAACTAATAATGGGACTACTGAAATTCTTGCCAACGTCAATAGATTGGGCCAATTAAACATTTGCTCATATCGTCGTGTCATGTAATGCCGCAAATATCCGTTCCGCTAGAGATTGATAAATACCAGGAACTTTTATTAGTTCTTCAAGACTAGCATGAGCAACGCCTTGAATACCACCAAAATAACGCAATAATTCACGACGCCGTTTTGCACCTATTCCTGGTATTTCTTCTAGTACGGATTGTCGTCTTGTTTTATCGCGACGATGCCTATGGCCTACAATCGCAAAACGATGAGCCTCGTCACGAATTTGTTGGATAACATGCAAGGCTAGGGAATCAGCCTGCAAACGCATGGGTTTGCGACCTAATAAATGTATCGTTTCTAGCCCTGGTTTGCGCGCCAAACCTTTGGAGACACCGACTAATAAGATATCTTTCATACCTACTGTTTCCATCACACCTTCTGCTGCTTTTAATTGCGTGATACCACCATCAATGAGCACAACATCGGGTGGTTGCGATTCGTTCTGCTTTAAAGATTTAAACCGCCTAAGCAAAACTTGTCGCATAGCAGCTACATCATCCCCTGCAGTAATGTTTTTAATGTTAAAACGACGATAGGCTTGCTTCATGGGCCCATTCTCATCAAACACAATGCAGGAAGCAACCGTTGCCTCCCCCATACTATGACTAACATCAAAACATTCTATTCTGCGTGGTAAGGTCGATAAACCAAGCACTTGTTGCAACGCCACCATCCGTTCATGCATATTGGTTTTATGAAATAGATGGGCAATTAAAGATTGGCGCGCGCTAGTGTTCGCCATCATAAGCCATTTTTTTCTTTCTCCTCTTACCGCTTTTGTTAACGAAACAGGATGGGTTGATTGCTTACTTAATACATTTTCTAACAAAGCAATATCTGGTATCACCCGATCTAAGATAATCTGCTTAGGAATATCACAAACCTCGTTCAAATAATGTTGCGCCAAAAATGCTGAAATAATTTCCTCCGCTGAAAAATGAATTGGAATATGTGGAAAATAAGAGCGACTCCCTAACAATTGTCCTCCTCTAATAGAATGCAATTGGAGGCAAACAATGCCTGCATCCATTGCATAACCAAGAATATCAACATCACCGGTTCTTACATGTACATGCTGCCGCTCTTGTATTTGGCGTAATCGTGCAATTTGATCTCGAATATGAGCGGCTGATTCAAAATCTAACTGACAAGAAGCTGATTCCATTTTGTTTTGTAATTCTGTTATGACTTGATCACTTTTACCTTGCAAAAATAAAGTCGCAAGATGTATACAACGAGCATAATCTTCTTCAGATATATAATGAACGCAAGGACCTGTGCATCGTCCAATTTGATATAGTAAACAAGGACGGCTTCGTGCTTTAAAATAACCATCTGTACAAGTGCGTATGCGAAACAATTTTTGTAGAAGATCAATTGTTTCTCTTGCTGCAAATGCATTCGGATAAGGACCAAAATACTTTCCAAGTTTTTTACGAATACCCCGATAGAGATCAATACGCGGAAAAGGATGATCGCTCATCATAATATAAGGATAGCTTTTATCGTCCCGCAGTAAAATGTTATATCGCGGTTGATGCTTTTTAATTAAATTACACTCAAGTAAAACGGCTTCGTTTTCACTATTGGTAATAGTGATATCGATATCTTTGATATGAGCAACAAGTGCGCGCGTTTTGGGATCATTGATTTGCTTGCTGAAATAGCTTGTAATACGTTTTCGCAAATTTTTTGCTTTGCCAACGTATAATATTTCTCTGTTTTCACCTAACAATTGATAAACGCCAGGATGATGCGGAAGATGGGCTAAAAAAACGTTGATATTATGATGCATACGATGTATTAATTATATCATTCCGCTTCAGTCTTCGCACCTTCAAGCATACCAAGTCGCATAGCCAACAAGGTTAATTCCACATCACTATTAATTCCAAGTTTATCAAATATGCGATAACGATAGCTATTGACTGTCTTTGGGCTTAAACATAATTTTTTTGAAATATCTTGCACTTTCTGACCTTGAGTAATCATTAACATGATTTGCAATTCACGCTCAGATAAAATATCAAGCGGCGATTCTTCGCCTTGGGTAAAACGCTTAATCGCAATTTGTTGGGCGATTTCAGGGCTAATGTAACGTTGGCCAGAATAAATTGTGCGTATGGCTCTAATCATTTCTTCAGGGTCGCAACCTTTCGTGATGTAACCAGATGCACCCGCTTGTAAAAAACGTGAAGGATAAGGCTCATCCTCATATATCGTTAATGCCAAAATTTTTATGTCTGGATTATGCCGTATCATTTTTCGAGTGGCTTCTAAACCACCAATACCAGGCATATTAACATCCATAACCACCACATCAGGAAGTAATTCTTTTGCAAGCAAAACAGCTTCTTCGCCTGTACTTACTTCGCCAACTACTTTTAAATTTTGTACATCTTGCAACAGGCGTTTTATCCCCATGCGTACTAATTCATGATCATCGACTAATAAAACTTTTATCAAAGCTATGTCCTCAATGTGAGAGGTTCTGGCGGAGAGAGAGGGATTCGAACCCCCGGAGCCCAAAGGACTCAACGGTTTTCAAGACCGCCGCTTTCGACCGCTCAGCCATCTCTCCTCGCCTGTTAGTTGTTATAATAGTACGTGCTTCATTCGTAAGCTACGGATATTAACGTTATTTTTTTGAAACGTCTAGCCATAAACATTTTCCGTGTTGTCTCATTTGTTGTAAATAGTGTTCATGCTCTGCAACCTCTTCTGAATTTGCTTGCAAAACAGTCAAGGAATATTGTTGGATAGATTCTGCTGTTCTAACTTGAGAACTGTGTAAATGATCATTTGTTACATCTTCTGACAATGAGTCAAAAAAACTTCCTTGCCCACCTGTCATCGCTAAATAAACTTGGGCTAACAAATAGGCATCTAATAAAGCGCCATGAAAATCTCGTTTTGAATGATCAATACCATAACGTTTACATAAAGCATCTAAACTATTGCGTTGCCCTACATGCAATTGACGTGCTAAAGGTAATGTATCAATAATAGGGCAATAATCAGTAAGTTTTTTAAATTCACCAGAAATAAGTGCTAATTCATAATTAATAAATGAGACATCAAAAGGTGCGTTATGAATAATCAACTCTGCACCTGAAACAAAATCAATAAATTCATTAGCAATAATATTAAATGTTGGTTTATTACTTAAAAATTCATTTGTGATGCCATGCACAGCTAATGCGCCCATTTCTACTGCTCGTTTGGGATTAATGTAATGATGAAAACGAATGCCAGTCAATTTTCGGTTCACTAATTCTAAGCACCCGATTTCAATTACACGATGCCCATCTTCAACCTTGATACCGGTTGTTTCAGTATCTAATACAATTTGACGCATCATTATTCCTTATTAAGAAGTTTATCAATCGCTTGATTAGCAACGCGATCCACTAAATCATTTTCTGGATGCCCACTATGCCCTCTTACCCAATGCCAAGACACCTCATGACGATGTGCTTCTTGATCCAAGAGCTGCCATAAATCTGCATTTTTTACTGCTTTTTTATCCGATTTTTTCCAACTGTTTTTTTTCCATTGTGATAACCATACTGTCACCCCTTGTTGAAGATATTTGGAATCTGTATGTAATTCAATTTTGCACGGGGTACGTAGTGCTACAAGTGCATGAATTGCTGCGCTTAGCTCCATGCGATTATTTGTTGTTAATTGTTCTGCACCAGATAAAATTTTTTCATGATGTCCATAGCGTAACAAAGCCCCCCATCCGCCTGGTCCAGGATTACCTCGACATGCGCCATCTGTGTAGATCATCACTTTTTTCATACTTCAATCATTGATCGCACTTGGTAACGACATATACCCTGAAGTGGTAGGTGATATGCGAATATCACTTAATCGCTGTTTCCATTTTAATCGTATAGGTGTTAATGGAATGACTTTGGCTCGAGCCACAAGCGCATACACTCCTCCAACCGCCGCCAAACATGTTCTTCCTATTGTTTCTAAAAAATGGAATTTACGATAAATAAATTCATAATTCAAAGGCGGTAAAAACATCATCGATTTTTCTTGTTCAAGTGCAAAATCAGCTAAGCGTAACCAATTTTTGATTTTATATAAATGAATAAAATTTGCGGACCAAGGTGCCCTGTTATTTTTTGTCAATGCTCGTCTTATTCCCCACGTACTATAAGGATTAAACCCATAAATAATAATCAATCCTTCTGGTTTGACTATTCTACAAGCATCCGATAATAATTTCCTAGGCTTGTCAGTAAACTCCAAGGTGTGAGGTAATAACACCAAATCAATACTGCCGGTCGCAATTGGTAAATCATGAAAATCGCCCTCAATATAATCAAAAGAGTTTTCATGCATCACCAAAGGACTGATAAGAGATTGACAAGGTATTTTTGTTGTTTTAAGTAATGCTGCTTGATGAGGAACACCAATCGTTAAAGCATGTTTACCTAAACATTTACTTAACAACATAGAGATGGAATGCTGCTCAACCCGCAATAACTCTTGACCCAAAAATTGATAGGTCAGCCATTGATTCCATTGTTGTAGGGTATGATAGCCGTGTGTCAAAACTTTTCCATCTCCTAAGTAATTTTGGTACTATAGCATACCTAATCTTGACGTACAGTAGTTAATCAACCCTATTCAATACCTTTGATAAAATTAATTACTATATAAAACAATATGTTACATAACTGGCTTCTTTCTCTTTTATGAACCAACATATTATCCAGCTAAATGAAAGGATATGTTTTTGTATAAAAAATGTACAAAACCAATAGTGATTTTGATACTATTAGTCAGCTTAAGCTGAGGAAAAAATGCGTGCTTAAATTTAAGATCATCCAAATCTATAAACTTCTTAGCCGCTGTTTGCTATTAGGGGTAAGTTGCGCATTGATTGGCGGTGCAACTTTTGCATCCCCTAGCACAGAAGGAATACAAATATATCAAAAAAATCTCCCTCTATCGCCTGAGCATAAACAAAAATTGGCTGACGACATTACTCGATACCGTACAGCTGATAATATATGGGACGTATTACGCGAAGAATTTTCCTTACCACATTATGAAAACAATTCAGAAGTTCAAGAAAAAATTGAATGGTTTATGAATAACCAGGATTCTCTATTACGAGCAGCATCACGTGCTGCACCTTATCTTTACTACATTCTACAACAAGTTAAAAAGCGCCATCTGCCTGCTGAATTGGTTCTATTGCCCATTATTGAAAGTGGATACAATCCATTTTCACTTTCAAATGTCGGTGCGGCCGGTATTTGGCAACTCATGCCAGATACCGCTTCTGGATTAGGTATTAAACGAGATTCTTGGTATGACGGTAGACGCGATATCATCGCATCAACAAGAGCTGCCTTAATTTATCTTGATTATCTACAAAGCTTTTTTGAAGGAAATTGGTTATATGCCATCGCTGCTTACAATACTGGTGAAGGAAATGTGCTAACTGCTATCAAACGCAATATTCGAAACGGAATAAGTACTAGTTTTTGGTCGTTACCGGTTGCTCAAGAAACAAAAGATTATGTTCCTAGCTTATTAGCATTAGCTACAATTATTAGCCACCCCGATCAATATCCTATTTATTTCCCACCCGTACGCAATGCCCCTTATCTGGCACAAGTTGATCTCGGAACACAAATTAGCTTAAAATATGCGGCAACATTAGCTGGTATTAGTCATCAGAAAATGATTCAATTAAATCCAGGATTCGGTCGCTCATCCACTTCCTCAACATCAAAAAAAGGGCCGAGTAAATTAGTGCTCCCCATTGAAAATATCGAACAATTTACTGAAAATCTTGCTCTATCGCCACTCAATCCTCCAATTAATTGGATGCACTATAAAGTCAAATCAGGTGATACCATTGCATCTGTCGCTAAAAAATTTGATACTACATCAAGTGCTATCCGTAAATTGAATCATCTCAGTAAAAATAATTTACGCCAAGGGACCAACCTGCTTATTCCATCGAATAGTCAAGCTGTGCTAGGCCAAGAAGATATAAAAGAGCAACATCCAATCACTGTTGCTAATAAAAAAACTGAGAAAAAGATAATAACTACTTTAGAAAATCAATCTGCACCTTCTTATCGTTTGCAGCCTGGTGACACTGTTTACATGATACGTTCTAAAGACACATTAGAAAGTATAGCTAAACGCTTTCACATTGATACTAAATTACTTCAAGCAACCAATCACCTAACACACAAACAAATAAAACCTGGTAAACAGCTGATTATTCCAACACATGCTGCACAAGCAAATAATACAAAAACCTCTACAGCCCAATCGCTACAACCCAACGATACGCTCTATATGGTTCGTCGTGGCGATACCATTGAAAAAATAGCGAGAAAATTTCGCACCACACCCTCTTCTATTCGTCTTGCTAATTTAATTGATGACCATTCGCTGATAGAAGGTGAAAAAATAGTGGTGCCAACTCATATTCGTAGTTAGAATTGAGTTCGGACTAAGATCACTTAGCCGCTTCATTATAATTGGAGTAACATGATCAAGGAGAAACAATATGCTATTTAAAAAATCTGTTTTAGTTAGCTTCATTACTCTTGGCATCGCAATCTTTTCTCATAACGCCCTAGCCCAAGATTTATATACCACTAACAATACAAAATTTGATTCAACTTGCCGAACCAATGATTTTATGTGTTCGACTGATATTCTTCGTGAGGATGGTGTTACTCGAGCAGGTGCACAGCGTAAAAGAACGACCGGAGCGCAATTGAAATTAGCCTGCATAAAGAATTTACGAGATTGCAAAGCAGATATTTATATGCAAGATAAATGTGGTGGTGAGAAAATTGCAATTATTCATTTTGATACGCTAGGAGAAGGCGTAAAATCAATAGAAATGATTGATAAATCTTATTTGATTATAGGTAGTGGTTTTGAAGTAATAATCTCTGGTGGGCCAATCGCTACAAAGTAAAACAAAGGAATGTTTACAAGGAAATCCCACGTCAATTTGGCGTGGGATTTTAAAAAGGAGTATGTTATGAAAATTCAACATGGAATGTTAGTTGCGGCTATTTTTTTAATTGCTACCCCTGCTGTTAGTATGGCTGATATAACAGTAGATAATTATAGTAATTCCTATGCAACCGGTCATGCAAAACACTCTTGCTCTGCAACAGCTGGATCACGTGGTATTCTGCAGCCCAATCAACGTGACTTTACTGTCCCGCAAACTGTTATTGATTCTTTTTGCTTTATTTCAAACTGCATCGTGCATGTGTACGCAAGCCAAAACTGCACAGGAAGTGAAATTGCTGTTGTTGAAGTAGATAGAAAAAAGGGAATAATAAATATTAATAATTTAGATCCAGCACACTATCAATTTGTTGGTGGCGGGAAACATGTAGAAGTGCATCCTGTTCATCAGGCTTACACATTTAAACCATATCCCATGTAATCTGGGCAGCATAAATATCTGCTCCGCCAGTCACGCTGCCATTAGTTATTGTTTGCTGATCGCCTGTAATTTGAGTGGGTGGTGAAACATGTGCTTTATGCATAAATACATGGTTCCAACCTATATCTAATCCAATTGCTTTGCTAGCTTGATAATGTCCGCCTAAAGCAACTACATAATGATTATTATCAGGTAATTGCACATTACGATACTGATTTTGCACAGGCGTTTCATCATAACCTAGCCCACCTTTTAAAATAATGGCTTCGCTTGCATAGTAATTGCCGCCAAGCGAAAAATTCCAAGTGTTGCTAAAGTTTTGTGGAACCACCACTTGAATATCAGTGCTTGGATTACCCGTATCAATGCCCGCAAGATTTTTCATCACTAAATTTTTTACAATACTCCATTGTGTATAAATCACGCTCCCCATCAAACTAACCGTAGGATTAAATCGATGAAAAAGACTAAAAGCTGTATAAGGTGGAAGAGTAATATTAGCTGTTGCGCGTGATATCAATGGTTGATTATCATTAATAACATCTGCTAATGGGCCCGAGAAACTACTACGACGACTCAAATGATGCACCACTTGAGAGTGATAACTTAATCCAACACGTGAATATTCATTAAATTGATAAAGCCCGCCCAAATGGTATCCCCAGGCTGTATCATCTGCTCGATTGGTGCTACTCGTATCTGTTGAAGAATCCCCCAAAATAGCCGTTTGGTCAAATTCAACTGACATTTTTTGCAAATCAGGCCCTGCCCCAATAGATGCTTGATCTGTCACTTGCCACCCCAATGTGGGCGTAATATCCACTACTTTTATAGAATTATAAGTTGACGCATATTCAAGGAAAGTTGTTCTTCTATAATTAATTTGTGCACCAAAAGGAACCACTATACTCAAACCAAATCCAAGCCTATCTGTAATGGGCGCTACATATTGTAAAAACGGAATAGGTGTGAATAATCCCCCTTCTGCTATCACTGGTTGTGGATTGGGATTCGTCGCTGTATTAACTGCAACCGTACCTTTATATTGAATATCTGTTACTACACCATCCGCGCCGAAAATAAGCTGCTGATTTTTAATTCTTGGAATACCAGCGGGATTATAAAAAGCAATGCTAGCATCATCTGCTTCTGCTGCATAACCTGCATGGTAATTTGCAATACTTGCCCCATCTTGCTCCCATATTTGAAAAGCACTCGCCATCGCTTGTACAGAAGCAACGAGCAAACCTGACATCATTCCTATCACAATCCATTGGCGTATTGTGCTATACTCCATGCACTCCATTCCTATTGAATTTTAGAGCATATAAGGATACCGTATTTACACAACAAAACAACTGATTTTAAATTTTAAGAGGCAACTATGGCTGAAACTCCATCTACAATGATCCCATTAGGAACTAAAGCACCAGAATTTCATCTATTGGATACACAATCTGGAAAATATGTGTCGTTAAATGAAAATAAATCCGATATTGCTACAGTGATTATGTTTATTTGCAATCACTGCCCTTATGTTAAATACATTCGCTCAAAATTACTCGAGGTTGCTAATTTGTATCAAGCAAAAGGGATTCATTTCATTGCAATTAATTCAAATAATGCTGAAGCTTATCCTGAAGATAGTCCAGAGAAAATGAAAGAAGAAGCAAAAAAACATCAATTTCCATTTCCTTATCTTTATGATGAAACTCAAGCAGTAGCAAAAGCATATTATGCAGCTTGCACACCTGATTTTTACATTTTTGATCGTGAACTACGTTGCGTTTATCGTGGCCGATTTGATGATGCAACACCTGGCAATCGCCATCCTGTTACTGGATCAGATTTAACACAAGCATTAGATAATATACTGGCCAGCAAAACAGTCCCCATTCATCAACAGCCTAGTCTTGGATGTAACATTAAATGGAAAACTAAAGAATGCGTGCATTCGTGATTGTGGTATGAAGAATGACCAGCGGGAACCGCTGAGCTAAAGCAATCGATAGACTATTTTTTGAACAAGCATGTGTTTTTATGCGGTAAAATAAGATTATACTAAAAGTATAAAACATAATAATACCTGAGTATTGTTTATAACCGTGAGCAAGCTATAGATTTTTTTATTGATAAAAAGCGGACAGGATGTCCGTTTTAACAAAAAATCCGAAAGGGATGAGTTTTTTGTGATTATCAATAAAAAAATCTATAGCTTGCTCACGGTTATAAACAATACTCAGGTTAATAATGGAGTGATTATCATGAAACAAAAAGTTGCTGTTATTCTTTTTCATACAGGTGAAACAAAAGCTCTCCTACCATGGATGAGAGTTAATCAGAATAACATCCGTATTATTCTA
>MGXW01000009.1:4788-16380 GCA_001801495.1 Gammaproteobacteria bacterium RIFCSPHIGHO2_12_FULL_37_34 | reverse complement strand
TGCATATCAACGATTTGGCTGCTGGAATTTAACACAAATTATTTTTCAAAACGAGCAGAACCACTAACGTACATTGAAATTATTATTTTTCTGAACTTAATTTTAACTTCATTCCATTTGAAATCTCAGCTGTGGTATTTGCTTGTATTGTTTATCAAACCATTGATCAGTGAGCCAAGGACTAAATAGGGAATATTTTTTGCAAATGGCGATGGATGGCAGCACCGGTCAACTCTCTATTCATTTCGCGACGAGATTTTAATCGAAATACAAATGCAAGTAATCCAAAAATCATTAATACTGAAATTTTGTGCTTGACGCTTTTTGGTCGTCTAGGATCAGGTATCCGCGATAATTTCTGGAGTAACGTTGGTAAAACTTTCCTCCAGACTTTGATTTGTTCGCCAAGAATATCCTGCCGTGCTTCTTGCTCTTCTTCAATCGTCTGATATGGTCGTTTGGCGTTGATTGCCTGGGTGCGGTGAATAATATGGCTGCCAGTAGCGTTAATATTTTCTCGAATTTGTTTCTGGGAGGCAGATATCGTTTCCTTCAGCTGCGCACGATAAATAGCATGAGTAGTGGGTGATTTGGTATTCGTTAGCATGACTAATCCCTTATCATGTCTTGTCCTTTAGTGTTATATATGTACCATATAGCAGCTCGACGATATTTTTTGGATTCAAACGTAACTTATTGATTTTTAGTAGTCTTAAAACTCATGCGTCACAGCTGGTGATGATTCCAAAGTGTTTAAATTCGTATGATTTTTAAGGCGCCCCACACTAACGCGGCCACGCATCCTGAAGCGGGGATGGTGAGAATCCACGCCCAAACAATATTTTTGGCAACACCCCAACGTACAGCGAAGAAACCATTTAACGATCCAACACCAATAATTGCACCGGTCACGGTGTGGGTCGTAGAAACGGGGATACCGAGTATGGTTGCAAAAGATAAAGTAAGTGCGCTAGCTGTATCAGAACAAAAACCACTAATTGGTTTTAACTTTGTAATTTTCATTCCCATTGTTTTCACAATTCGCCATCCGCCAAAAAATGTTCCCAGTGCAATCACAAAATTACATATGATCACTACCCAAGATGGAACATAAAAATGTTCGCCTAACATATTTGCTGAATATAATAAAGCTGCAATAATCCCCATGGTTTTTTGAGCATCATTGCTTCCATGACCTAAACTAATAAATGCAGATGATATAAATTGCATGTTTCTAAACCAACTATCCACACGAGAAGGATGAGAATAAAAGAAAAGACGTGCGGTTAATGTCATTAATATAATGCCCATGAACATGCCTAATAGTGGCGAGATGACAATAAATGCAAGCACTTTAGAAATACCATACCAATTCAATGGCTGAGTACCCGCATGAGCAATGCTCGCGCCTAGCAAGCCGCCAATAAGTGCATGTGAAGAACTAGAAGGTAAGCCATAATACCAAGTAAAGATGTTCCAGACGATTGCTCCTAATAAGCCAGATAAAATAATTTGAATGGTAAGGACTGCTGGGTCCACTAATCCGGTTGCAATGGTGGATGCGACATGAACACCAAAAAATAAAAAAGCGATAAAATTAAAAAATGCTGCCCATAATACTGCAAATTGTGGTTTTAAGACACGAGTTGAAACAATGGCAGCAATGGAATTCGCAGCATCATGGAACCCATTTAAAAAATCAAATAATAAGGCTAAACCAATGGTGGTCACAACGAGAGATAATGACGATTCCAATCCCATAATAGAAAGCTCTTATGAATACTCGAGAACGATGCCTCTTAAGATATTACCAACATCTTGACAGCGATTAATGACTAATTTGGTGTGTGCATAGATTTCTTTTAATTTAAAAAAATGTTTAAAATCTTGTTCTTCAAGAAATAATTTTTTTTCTCCAGCTAAAACCACCTGATGAGCTCGGCTTTCAACCTTATCAATTTCTGTGCAGTGTTTAAATATGAGTGTTGCGTTTTTAAGTGAATGTAAGCAATAAATAGATTGTTTGAGATGATGGGTGGCTTCTATGCTGAGCAACGCTAATTGTATTACTTCTTCAGGGAGTTGTTTTAAGCCATAAAAAGGAAATCGTTGAGCGATACGGTTAATCAAATCAATAATATCGTCGATTGTGCTAGTTAATTCGTGAATATCATGACGATCAAATGGTGTAATAAATGTTTTATGCAAAAGCTCAAAATTGTGATGCGCAATTTCATCTGCTTCTTGTTCGTGTTGAGCAATTTTATCTACATAAAACTGCTGGTTATCAAGATGTTGCAATAATTGAGAAAATTCTGTAGCAGTGAGCAGCAATTTATCTGCTGCATGTTGAAACAGCCGAAAAAAGTTTTCTTGGCGTGGTAATAGCCGTTTTAGCATAGTGTTTGCTCACATTCTACTCTGTCTTGCTGGGCTTTATATTTTATTCTAAGCATGATACTTAGGAAAAGCTACATCGAATTGTAATCCAGCACCATGAGGAGGTGTTGACAAATTAATTTCAGCATGATGTAAGGTAGCAATCTGACTCACGATGGCAAGTCCCAACCCGCTTCCTGAAGCTTTGGTACCTAGAATTCGATAAAAACGCTCAAAAACGCGTTCGCGTAGTTCAACCGGGATACCAGAACCAGTATCTGTTACTCGCAAAATAATTTTTCTATTAACATTTACAATAGAAACCTTTACTTCCCCATTGATTGGTGTATAGCGAATAGCATTATCGACGATATTACGAATGAGAATGCCAATAGCAGTATCATTGCCTAGCACTATGCAATCATGTGGTGGAGGAGCAAGCTCAATGTCGATGTTTTTTTCTAAAGCTTGTGGAGCAAGAAATGCAATAATTTCAGTTGCTAATTTATGAAGATCAACGGAACGTGTGTCCGTTAAACTTTCTTCTTCTCCTAGTCTGCTGAGTGTTAATAGCTGTGCTACCGCATGCGAACTACGATCAACACTTTCTATCACTTTTTGTAACGCTTTATTTTTATCACTATCATTTGTTGCTTTTATTGCTACTTGGACGTTTGTTTTGAGCGCTGCGAGAGGTGTGCGTAATTCATGGGCCGCATCTCCAGCAAAACGTTTATTTCTTTCAAAAGCCAATTTGAGTCGAATAAATAATTGATTAAGCTCTGCGACTAATGGTTTTATTTCAACAGGAATTTCTGTTAGTTGTACAGGTTCAAGATAAGTGGAGGCGCGATTGGATATTTCAGATGTGACCCGTGTGATCGATTGCAAAGCAAAGCTAATAATAAACCAAATGAGAATGCCGAAAACAGGATAGGTGATTAATAAAATATTAGCATTACTGCTAGCAATATCATCCACTAATTCGCGTCGCAAGTTATATAATTCTGCAACAATCACCTTCATTTTTTGTTTTTCATCATACGTGCTATATGTTCGCCAATCTTCTCCTTGAATGAGTTGATCACTAAACCCTAATGGCGTATTTTTTAAAGAAACATGAGGATAATTATGTGAGCGTAATAATAATTTCCCGTTATTATCCCATAATTGAAAAATAATTTTTTCATCAAGATGTGTTTGTTTTTTGGAGATGGTTTCGATGAGTTCTGTGTCCATCTTGATGTTGGAAATGGTTGCTTGATTGAAAGTTAAAAGGACTGCCGACATTCTAATGAGTTGAGCATCCAAATAAGGTTCGATGACTTGTTCGTCTAATAAATAATTACCTACACCATTAATTGCTGAAGCAATGGTAATACTTGCCAACAAACTGATTAAGAGAAAATACCTAATCGATTTGATCATTTCTTATCTTTACTTTTTTCTATGGTATAACCAATACCGCGCACGGTACGAATGAAATTTTGACCAAATCGTTTTCGTAGGTTATGAACATGCACTTCAAGCGCATTGCTATCGACTTCTTCTCCCCATCCATAAAGAGACTGGGTTAAATGTTCACGAGATAGAACGCGTCCGGCATTTTCTAAAAGAACATGCAGCAGAGCAAATTCTCGTCGAGATAAATTAATGGGTTCTTCTTTATATAAAACAGTATGTGAAGCAGGATCGAGGGTAATATCATTGTGTACCAATAAGGGAGCGGCACGAGAAGCAAAACGCCTTTGCAAGGATCGTAATCGAGCGAGCAACTCATCTAAATTAAAAGGTTTGGTAAGGTAATCATCTGCTCCAGTATCAAGACCCTTCACCCTATCTTCTATTGATTCACGTGCCGTTAAAATAAGCACAGGTGTTGTATCGCCTCTCTCACGCAAATTTTGTAGAACAACCATACCAGATAATTTCGGTAGTCCTAGATCTAAAACGACCAAATCAAACTTTTCTGTTTTTAAGGCTTGATCAGCCAAGGCGCCATCTTTCACCCAGTCTACGGTATAACCATCTTGCGCCAACCCTTTGCGGGTCCCTTCGCCCAACAACTCATCATCTTCCACTAAAAGAATACGCATACTGATCTCCGCTATTTTGGTACTCGTTCTATTCTCTCATTTTAAGAGAATATAGCAAACAGAGAAGCATGACTTATCTTTTTAACGCGAGTACCGTTTAAGCTAAGAGCAAGCTATTGAGTTTTTTGTGGTTATCAATAAAAAAATCAATAGCTTGCTCTTAGCTTAAACGGTATTCGCGTTTTTAGTAAGTGTAATGGTTTAAAAAATGCGCGTACTGTGTTATTTGTGACAAAAGAATGATTATAAGGGTGTTCCGCATGAATTTTTTCTACGGGTATCGGTATATTGATATCATTTGCTATTTGACCAAAGAGAATAAATTTAACATGAGGACGTTCTTTGACGATGCAAGTTAATAGGGATTGTAAGAAAGGTTGCCACGCTTTGGCATCTTTTGTTTTAGAACCAAATGATAACACAAGTGTTGCATTCAACAATAAAAAGCCTTGTTGGAGAAAGTTATTAAAAAGTTCTTGGTTGGTTTGTACGAAAGATTGCTTATTGATTTTTGCAATATTTTCTTGGTTGGGTTGGCGCTGATTCAGCACATCTTCTGCAATCAAAAGCATTTTGAGAATATGACGGAACGAGGTTGCGCGATTGACTGATTTATTTAATCCAGTACTAGACCAAAGCTCATGAATGGAGGCATCCCAAAACGCATAGCCATTTGCTGATTCAGCTCTGGGATAAGGGGATTCTCCAAGTAAAATATAATTAACTTGGTTAAGCGGAAGAGAAAAAGCCCTAAAAATTTTTTGAGGTCCGGGTAACCAATCCGAAGAGGTTTGTAATGCTGTGAAATAATGAGGATCAATTTGTGATAGAGCTTGAGGGAAACAAGATTGCCAAGTAGGGTGAATGACATGTAAATTAAAGGGGTTATTTGTCATTTGCTTGATAACCGGGTATGATGCATAAATGGATAAAACACTACTTGAAATATTAGCATGTCCTATCTGCAAAGGTGAATTGATTTATGATCAACCCAATCAGGAAATCATTTGCCGTTTTGATAGACTAGCTTATCCTATTATTCACGATATTCCTGTTATGCTTGAATCACGCGCCCGTCGTTTAAACGAAGAAGAATTGTGATCAGATATAATATTGTGTGTTCATTCATTGTTTTTATCTTTACTATAAATATCCTCACCTTCTAATCCTTGTGGTTTGTGATCATGCTCTCCTCGATGAGAAGAACGTCGAGCAGGATGGTGACGATGGCGATGTGGGCGAAAATGGGGTTTAGACCGCCGGCCTTCATTTGTTCTACCTTCCTCTGTTGATCGGTTTAAAGAAGGGGTATGTGCTTCATTTGCAGCAGAAGGTGTTGGTGTTGGTGGGAGCGCGTTCTCTTGTGAAGAAATAGGAGTATGCGTGTCTTGTATCTCCTGTGAGATGACAGGTGTTGCTGTCGTATCATTTATGTTGGATGGACTTCTAATTGCCTCTGAATCTTTTCCTTTGTTATATTTATCGCGATGATCGTAACGACTATGGCTATAGCTTCCTCTACCATGATCTCCTCGACGTCCACGTTGATGATAATGTCGACCACCACCTTTTCGTTTAGATGGATGTCGTGATCGTTCATATCGATGCGATGCGGGATAAGATTCGGTTGTTTTTAATAAAGGTTGTTCTTTCTTTTCAAATAGAAACGTAAATAACTTCTTAAGTAACCCAGGTTCGCCTGCTTTGGGTTGTTCCGAGACAAGTGGGGGGGCTGCTATGGGTGGTGGTGCAGCAGGCACCTCATCGAGCGCAATGCTTTTAATGGCTGGTTCTTGAGAAGGTTTTTGGGTTAAAGATGGTGCTGGAGTGGATGGCGGAGTTTCTGATTTGACAATCATTTTATAGCTAGCTAGTTTTTCATCTTTTTCAGAAAGATCAGAAAGACGAATGCGCTCTACCTCGTATTGAGGTGTGAGTAACTGTGCGCTAGGAATAATAATGACAGCAATTTTCTGACGTTTTTCAATATCGATAATAGCTTGTCGCTTCTCATTTAGAAGATAAGCTGCAATTTCGGTGGGTAGCATGGCGCGCACTTGGGCAGTGTTATCTTTTAATGCCTCTTCTTCGATCAAGCGGATAACTGAAAGCCCTAAAGATTCAATACCTCGTATGGTTCCTTGACCTTGACAGCGCGGACAAGTGATTCGACTAGATTCTCCTAAGGAGGGACGCAATCGTTGACGCGACATTTCAAGTAATCCAAAACGTGAGATACGGCCAACTTGTACACGAGCTCTATCCATCAGAAGTGCTTTTTTAAGTCTCTCTTCCACTTCTCGCTGATTACGAATAGGTGTCATATCAATAAAATCAATGACAATCAAGCCACCAATATCTCGCAAACGTAGTTGTCTTGCAATTTCATTTGCTGCTTCAAGGTTCGTCATTAAGGCTGTTTCTTCAATATCGCCGCCTTTAGTTGATTTTGCGGAATTGATATCAATGGAAACGAGGGCTTCGGTATGATCAATCGAAATGGATCCACCGGAGGGAAGCCGAACGTTACGTTGATGAGCCGATTCAATTTGACTTTCAATTTGGAAACGCGTGAAAAGTGGAGTGGGGTCTTTATATAATTTCACTCGACTCACGAAATCAGGACGAATACGGTTAAGATGATTAACAACCTCTTCGTATACATCTTGATGATCGATTAAAATCTCATCAATATCTTTTCGCAAGTAATCACGCAATGCACGAATAACTGCGTTTCCTTCTTGATAAATTAAGAAGGGTGCTTTTCGTAATGTGGCAATTGTTCCTTCGTTTTCACCATCTTCTTCTGCGCCGCCTTCAGCAGCTTTTTGGATAATATTCCAAAGACGCAATAAAATATCCAAATCCCACTGTAATTCATCTAAGGATTTACCGCCGCCAGCAGTACGGATAATAAGACCCATACCATCTGGTACATGCAGTGCATTGAGAATATCTTGTAACTCATCACGTTCATCCCCCTCGATTCGTCTTGAAACGCCTCCAGCACGAGGATTATTCGGCATGAGAACCAAGTAACAGCCTGGGAGAGTAATAAAGGTGGTTAATGCAGCGCCTTTGTTTCCACGTTCTTCTTTTTCTACTTGAACAATCAATTCTTGCCCATCCTCAAGCACTTCGTTGACAGCCGGTCTTCTGCCGCCATCTTGATAAGAAGCTTTGAAGCAATTACGCGCTACTTCTTTTAAGGGAAGAAACCCATGGCGCCCTTCACCATAATCGATAAAAGCAGCTTCTAAACTGGGTTCAATACGAGTGACCATACCTTTATAAATATTGGATTGTTTCTGTTCGCGAAAGGTAGGTTCAATGATAAGATCATAAAGATATTGGCCGCTAGCCAATGCTATCCGCAACTCCTCATTTTTGTGAGTTGCGTTAATCAACATTCTATTCATGTTAAATCATCCACTTGTCATGTACTTGACACAGCGGGATGAGAGCTATCTTGCTTTTCAAGTTAGCAAAATGCTAGTGGAAAACTATATACAACCTAAATTTGTCAGTAGGGGTTATTGTTTTAAATTAAACGCCGTTGGCTTAATAAGCCTATTCGCAAAGTCTCTGCGTAATAACCCTTCAAAATTCATAATCTTTAACTATTCTAGTTGCGCAAGTTTTAAAAAAACTTTCCTATCTCATCTTCCGTTGCCTAAAGCACGTTATTCAAAAATTCTACTGTAATGTAACTTTGAGATGATCACCCTGGTGATCATTATTATTAATATATATTCATCATTCACTTTATATATTAATCTTTATAAATGGTTAAAAAAGTATGTTACCAATAGATTGATTTTATTTCAATTAAAACTAAAGGTCAATTTTTGAGCAAAATTAAAATGAATAGTGATAAAAAAGCAAAAAATAAAACTAAAGTTCAATATATTCATGTTATTGATGAATATTCTAATCAAAGAATAGATAATTTTTTAATTAATTATTTAAAGAATGTTCCAAAATCTCATATTTATCGATTATTAAGAAAAGGCGACATTCGTGTAAATAAGCGTCGTATTAAAGCATTTTATCGTATTTTAACAGGAGATACCATCAAATTGCCGCCACTTTTTTTGGAAGAAATGGCAACAGAAGCGCTCCCTAGTCAACATACGATGCAACTATTAGCTAAACGAATATTGTATGAAGATGATCATGTACTTGTTATCAATAAACCTTCTGGGTTATCTGTTCACGCTGGCAGTACTGTTCGGATAGGAGTGATTGAGGTTATCCGCCATCTTTATCCTCAATTTCCGCATATTGAGCTTGCTCATCGTTTAGATTCAGAAACATCGGGTTGTTTAATTCTAGCTAAAAAAAGACGAATTTTACGTGAAATTCATGAATTATTAAGAGAAGGCAAAATAACTAAACTATATTGGGCGCTTACTCAGGGAAAATGGAAAGAATCGGAAAGACGAGTTCATTTGCCTTTATTGAAAGATTATCGGGATGGTGGGAAACATGTAGTTGAAGTTCATCCAACAGGAAAGCAAGCGATCAGTGAGTTTCATCCTATTCAAGAATATCAATATTCAACGTTAGTTGAAGTTAAATTGCTAACTGGGCGAACACACCAGATACGCGTACATGCAGCGCATCTCCAGCATCCTATTGCAGGGGATGATCGATATGGTGATGTAAAATTCAATCAAAATATGCATCAGCTTGGTTTAAAGCGATTATTTTTGCATGCACGATTGATTGATTTTACTTTACCTTCCCTTAATCAACGTATTACAGTAGTAGCGCCTTTGGATCCGGAACTCACTTTATTTTTAAAGAAGCATGAACATGAGATTTAAGCAGGAATTGGATAGTGAACAAGCTGAAAAACAACCACAACGTGGCATTTACTTGTTGCCTAATTTGCTGACAACAGCAGCATTATTTGCTGGGTTTTATTCGATCGTTGCCGCAATGAAAGGACATTTTGAAGCTGCTGCTATTGCTATTTTTGTTGGTATGATAGCAGATGGATTAGATGGCCGTGTTGCCCGACTCACCAATACTCAAACTGCATTTGGTGCTCAATACGATAGTTTATCGGATATGGTTGCATTTGGTATTGCCCCAGCATTGGTTATTTATAGTTGGTCTCTTTCCTATCTGGGAAAATTAGGTTGGTTAGCTGCATTTTTATATACTGCTGCAACAGCATTGCGTTTAGCTCGTTTCAATGTACAGATTACTGATAAAACCTATTTTCAAGGATTACCTTGCCCTTCAGCTGCAGGTGTGATCGCAAGCATTATATGGATGGGAGCTAGCTTTCAAGCGCAAGGGAGCTTGTTTGCTGTACCGATTTCAGCATTTATTATTGTTATTGCAGCACTGATGGTGAGCACTATTCGCTATTATAGCTTTAAACATGTTGATTTTAAGGGAAGAGTGCCATTTATTACTGTTGTGATTGCTGTTTTTATTATTGCTGCGGTTGCGCTTGAACCTCCAGAAATGTTATTTAGCCTTTTTTTAATTTATATTATTTCTGGGCCAGTGATTACCCTTTGGCAGATACGTAAAATGCGTGAACACAGGCATCATCATAGTGAACAGCATAAAAAGACGTGAAGGCTAACATTCTGGCAAATTAGCAGCTAAACCACCTAGCGATGTCTCTTTGTAGATGGCCATCATATCTTTGCCCGTTTGCTTCATGGTAGCAATCACCTTGTCTAGAGAGACGTAATGTTGCCCATCACCTAACAAAGCTAGGCGGGTTGCATTGACTGCTTTCACTGCACCCATCGCATTGCGCTCAATACAAGGTATTTGTACCAAACCATTGATGGGATCACACGTCATACCTAAATGATGTTCCATGGCAATTTCAGCAGCATTTTCAATTTGCGCGAGTGTTCCGCCTAAAACAGCAGTAAGTGCGCCTGCTGCCATGGAGCAAGCAGCACCTACTTCACCCTGACAACCCACTTCCGCGCCGGAAATGGAGGCATTTTTTTTATAAAGAATGGCAATTGCTCCGGCAGTGAGTAGAAAGTTAATAATATCTTTACGTTTAGCTTGAGGATAAAAAGTAAGATAATAGTGCAATACAGCAGGTACAATACCTGCTGCACCATTTGTTGGTGCAGTAACGACGCGGCCGCCAGCTGCGTTTTCTTCATTGACTGCAATAGCATATAAATTTAACCATTCCATACTATCCATATGTTCATAGGAATCAGGTTTACCTCGCGTCAATAATTTTTGATACAGCTCTGGTGCGCGTCGTTTAACATTTAATCCACCTGGTAAGTGACCCATTGCTTGACAGCCTTTGTCGATGCAGGCACGCATCACATCAGCAATCCGAAACAATTGTTGTTCAACTTCAGTTTTTGATCGTAGTACGCATTCATTTGCGAGCATCAGATCGTAAATGCTGAGATGATGTTTTTCGCATTGCAACAATAATGATTGCGCTGAAGTGAATGGATAGGGAGAATTTAGGTTTGTGTTTGCAGGTGGATGAGATATTGGAGCCTCATCAACAATGAAACCGCCGCCAATTGAATAAAAAACGTGTGATGAAATAATAGCTTGTTTGGTATCATAAGCAGTAAAACGCATACCATTTGTATGAAAAGGTAAGAGGTCTTTGTAATTAAAAATAAAATCATTCACGTAATGAAATGCGATCGCTTGTAAACCTAGTAATTGTATACATTTATCTTCAATGATTGTGGTTGCTCGTGGTTTAATAGAATCAGGATCAACTGTATCAGGTGCCATCCCTTCTAATCCGAGTAAGATAGCAAGGTCCGTACCATGTCCTTTGCCAGTAAAAGCAAGCGAACCAAATAATTCTACGGTGACGCGTTTTATTTGTAGCAACCCGTGTTGTTGAAGGGATTCAACAAATGTTTTAGCTGCCCTCATCGGTCCTACTGTGTGAGAACTGGAAGGGCCAATACCAATTGAAAATAAGTCAAATATACTGAGCATCATGCTTTATTCCTATATCGCTTCATTTAAATTTTCGTAATTATTCAGCGGTTACTTGTTTTCTAACTATATCTTGCAGATCTGCTAAACATATTATTTTTAAAGAAATTTGGTATAAGATTCCCTTCGTTTTCAGAAAGGAGGC
>MGXW01000009.1:0-4730 GCA_001801495.1 Gammaproteobacteria bacterium RIFCSPHIGHO2_12_FULL_37_34 | reverse complement strand
GATAGCTACTATAACGACCAGGAAACTATTAATCAATAAACGCTTATTAGCCATATTATTTTTGGGATTTTCTTCAGGGCTACCACTTGCTTTAGTAGGCGCAACCTTACAAGCATGGTTTACTGATGCACAAATTGATTTATATACGATAGGCATACTGTCATTGCTAGGTGCGCCTTATGCCTTGAAATTTTTATGGGCACCTTTTATGGATTACATCACCTTTCCCTGGTTAGGAAGGCGGAAGGGATGGATAGTATCCATGCAAATAGGGTTGATTATAACGTTGCTTTGGCTTGCTCATATGAACCCTGGTACAGAAGCTGTGAAAATGGGATGGATAGCTTTATTAATTGCCTTTTTTTCTGCTTCGCAAGATATTTCAGTGGATGCGTATCGTACTGATATTTTAGCAAGCAACGAGCGTGGATTGGGTGCTGCTTATTATGTTTTTGCATATCGTATAGCAGCATTGGTTTCTGGGGGGTTCGCAATGGTGTCCGCGGATTATGTTGGATGGCAAATCACTTACGAAGGTATGGCATTGCTTATTTTATTAACGATGATTCCTATTTATTTTGCACCGCAAACGGTTGCGCTTTCTCCTGTTTCTAAAACATTTTTTCATACAATGATTGAATCGTTACGTGATTTATTACAACGTGAGCAAGTGATATGGTTATTACTATTTATAATTTTTTATAAGCTAGGTGATGCATTAGCATTATCGCTTATGACTAATTTTCTTTTGCATGGCTTAGGCTTTTCATTAACTGAAGTGGGATTGGCTTATAAATTAGTTAGTTTTTTTGCAACCATACTGGGTGCATTTGTTGGTGGCATTCTCTTAATCCGTTGGAATATTTATCGTGCTTTAATGTTGTTTGGTATTGCACAAGCATTTTCAAACCTTAGTTTTGCAATACTTGCTGTTGTTGGTAAGCAATTTTTCTTGATGACTGTAACTATTTTCATAGAAAATTTTTGTAGTGGTTTAAGTACAGCGGCTTTTTTAGCGTTTCTGATGTCTTTATGTCATCAACAATATACGGCAGGGCAGTATGCTTTGCTTTCAGCGCTCGCTTCATTTGGGCGCGTATTTTTAGGGCCTGTATCGAGCATGGTTGTTGAAAATGGAGGTTGGATTCAACTATACATGACCTCATTTTTATTGAGTTTTCCAAGTCTCATTATGCTTCTCTTTCTTAAAGAAAAGGTATTATCGTATGCGCGCGCAACTTAAAATTATTTGGGTTATGGCGGTACTTGCGATGTGCTGCATGACAATACCCGTTGATACCTTTGCTGCTTTTAAAACATCTACAACGATTGATCGCCTTCAGGTGGTTGATCAACAAATCAGTTTGTTAAAAAACAGGCTCACTCAAAATGAACGCGAGCTCAATGAGTTGCAAAAAGAGCACGATAAGCAATTATCACAAGTAACAGTTGAGAGGGTGAGCAAAAATCTATTGGACAAAACTAACCTTGATATTTCTGTTTCGAAATCAAATCTTGATAGCATCAATATTGAATTAACCGATTCCCAACAATCGATTAATTGGTTAGAAAAAAACATTCAAGAAATTGAAAATCAATTGAATGTTTTAAATATGTTTAGTGTAAAAGTGACGAGTGATGGAATAGCCAATACACAGGAGCTTCTCGCAGATTCAGTTTATCAGCAAAAACTTTTACAATTAGAGAAAATCAGAGCAGGCTATTTATTAAATTTGCAAAAAAATGCTGATCATATTTTGCAATTAAAAAAAGATCGATATAATTACATTTATACGTTATTAAAATCCCGCAATATGTTATTGATTAAGCAGCAACGGATGAAAGATGAATTGATGTATCAGGAACTGCAGAATCAATGGTTACAGCAGGTGAGTATTCTCTCGGGATTGTTAACAAAAATGGATCCTGCGCAATCTAATCAAAACAAAAACACTTATGCTGGGCTCGAGCGTGATATGTTTTACGCGAATGAAAGTGCAAATTATGCTTATGTTCAATCTCTCATCGCTCGTTATAAAGATCAGCTTCAGCAAATGCAGTTAACGGTGTTAAAAAGCAATTCAATTAGTTTGCTAAACGAAGTTAGTGATCAGGTTCAAACACTCGCAAAACAAATTAATCGTTTGAACGATGTGTTAAATTCTCGTATCAAGTTATTAAATAAACATCTTAGTAATTTATCTCAAAAGAAAATTAAAAATTCACACATGCAATCTTATTTACAAAAACTATCTACTTTAAAAAAACAATATCAATCTTCGGCGCTATTGTTAACGGAATTAAAAGAAAGCACGTTTACTTTTAGAAGCAATATCGATAAAGCTTTACAAACTGAATTGTCATCTCGTCAAGGATTGCCAGCGTTTGAGCTAAAAACTTTGCTAGATATTGGCAAAGAGATGTTGCTGCTACCTGCTTTAGCATTTCAAATGGTGATCAGTCTTACCTCCACGCTCATCAAAGCTTTTCAATCGGCTACTCTTTTGGCATGGAGTATGTTTGCCGCTGCGGAGACTATTTTGTTATTTGCTTTCTTTTTTATTTATCGATTGCTATTCAAATTATTAAAGCACCCATCTCCCTGGCATGATGGTATTAATTCGAAGTGGTTAAGCGTGCAATGGCTTAAACGGAACTTTATTGATTTTGCGATTATTGGCAATGTGATTGGCATCATGTTTTTTTTTAATGTGCCGCTCAAAAATTATATCTTCATTTCTTATTTGTCATTCGTGTGGATTATTTTTAAAAGTATATTAACCGTTGCTCGAATTTGTTTGGTTGAAACCACTCATCATACTACTGGGCATGATGTCAAATTGTATCAACGTTTACGATGGATGGTTATCCTGGGCGGCATTATTATTGCTTTGACAGTTTTTGTTTACCAATTACCTTTGATTTATGAATTGAAAATGATTTGTAGTCAGTTATTTCTGTTATTTCTAATGGTAATCTCTTTATTTCTTTTGCGCTCTTCAGATGTTGTTCCTAATCTTGTATTAGTGAATATGGAATCTCAGCATCCTTATTTGCAAAAAAGCATTCGTTTAATAGGCATCTTAATACCATTGCTGATGTTGGGGAATTCAATTATTGGTTTAATCGGTTATATGAATTTAGTGATGACAATTGCTTGGTATGAAGGTATCTTTCTGATTGTGCTGATTGCTTATTTAATTTTGCGTGGATTATTAAGCGATGGTATGGAGCAATTGTCTGGTTTTATGATTCAATATGCTAGTAATGGCTGGTTGTGGACAGAAGCTTTTTTAAAACCGCTTGATAAAATACTGCGTATTGCACTATTTTTATCTGCCTTAGCTGTACTTTTTCTCTTCTATGGCTGGGATAAACAATCGCCGGTGGTTGTTTGGTTAAATTGGCTGATTCATTACCAATTAGTCAGCGTATCCAGTATTCTTATTACGCCTCTTAGCATGATTGAATTATTTATTTTGATTTCAGTTTTTTACTGGTCTGCAAAGTGGATTAGAGAATTTGTCTATCGCTCTCTTTCATCGCATACCAAAGATATGGGTATACGCACTAGTCTTTCCATTTTAAGCCAATATAGCGTGGTTTTTTTAGGTCTATTTGTTTGCCTACGTGTACTTGGCATTAATCAACAGGCCATTGGTTTGGTTGCCGGTGGTCTTGCGTTTGGTGTGGGTTTAGGCTTGCGAGATTTAGCTAATAATTTCGCTTGTGGATTCTTAATTTTACTGGAGCGACCGCTGAGAGTAGGAGATATTGTTAATATTAATAATATTGAAGGCGAAGTCACACATATTGGGAGCCGTGCAATTACAGTCAGAACTTGGGACTATATGGAATTAGTTGTTCCCAATGTGGAAGTATTTAATAAATCTTTTACTAATTGGACTGCTCGAGATAATATTGTGCGTACGGTTGTACCGATTAAAATCAGTCGTTATGATAATCCCCATGAAGTGAAAGTCATTATCCATACTGTATTAGCCTCGCATAAAAATATATTAACTGAACCCGTACCAGAAGTGTTTTTAAAAGAAATTAATGATTCTGTCATGGAATTTGAATTACGCTATTTTGTTAACATTCGACAAGTGCCATCGCGAATCAGCGTCATGTCAGCGGTACTTATGAGCATTTGGGACGCGTTTGCAAAACATGGCATTAAACCACCGTATCCACAGCATGAAGTTTTCTTAAAAAATGAATTACCAGCATTAAGATTTCAAGGGTGAGCAACAGGCCCACTATACCTAAGCTATTGATTTATAAATTGCTATATACTGGTGCTACAGGGCTTGCTAATGACCTCCTATTTGTATATACTTATGGTATATACAAATAGGAGGTGCGCATGAAAACTACTAAAGTATTTAAATCTGGGAATTCACAAGCTGTAAGACTGCCAAAAGAGTTCAAGTTAAATGGTGCAGAGGTGGAAATATTTAAAAGATGCGGTGATGTCGTTATTCGTGAAATACCTAAAAATTTAGCAAGGGCTTTCGAATTACTTACGCAACTACCAAATGACTTTTTTGCGGAAGGCAGGAAAGATTTACCGCCTCAAAAACGAGAGTTTTTCTAAATGGCTCTCCGTTATTTACTCGATACTAATAGTTGCATTTATATTGCCAAGCAAAAACCACTCAGTGTTTTGAAAAAATTTGAACAAATTGAGGTGGGTGATGTAGGTATGTCCATTGTTACCTATGGTG
>MGXW01000008.1 GCA_001801495.1 Gammaproteobacteria bacterium RIFCSPHIGHO2_12_FULL_37_34 | reverse complement strand
AACAAGTCGGCAAAGAGTTCCCTGTCTTTTTACACCCAAAAACTGGTGAGGAATATGCGCTTGCGCGTATGGAGCGCAAAACTAAACCAGGATACAAAGGGTTTGTATTCGATACCTCCCCCGCAGTTGCCTTAACGGATGATTTATTGCGTCGCGATCTCACGATTAATGCTATGGCACAAACAGAAGAAGGCGAATTAATTGATCCTTATCATGGTAAACAAGACCTGGAGAAAAAAATTCTTCGTCATGTATCGCCTGCTTTTGCCGAAGATCCTGTTCGAATTTTACGTATAGCCCGTTTTTTAGCGCGCTATGCTCATCAAGGATTTCACATCGCCCCTGAAACAATTACGCTCATGCGCAGCATGGTCGCATCCGGTGAAGTCGATGCACTTGTTGCAGAGCGCGTCTGGAAAGAATTAGAACGTGCTTTAGCAGAAAAAAATCCTGAGCAATTTTTTGCTGTACTTGCTAAATGCGACGCTTTACATACCCTATTTCCTAATTTGCCTATTGATGGTATGGGTATGAAAGCACTTATTGCTGCAACTCCAATCACTCAACAACCCATTATTCGTTTTGCTGCTTTATTACACGCTTTACCCGAACCTAAACAAGCTGTTTTATCACTTGCGAAGCGCTACCGCATACCTAATCAATTTCAAACCCTTGCTCTGCTGACTGCTTTACATCATCAAAAAGCCTTGCAAGCACCAAACTTATCCGCAGAAGAACTGTTACAGCTACTCTATTCACTTGATGTTTTTCGCCGTGAAGAACGTTTTAAAGATTTTCTTGCTGCCTGCCAAGCCATTGCTTCTACTCAAGGTGCTCATTTTGAGCCTAATTGGCTAATGAAATGCACACGGAAAGTTAAATCGATTGATATCCAACCATTGATTGCACAAGGGTTTGAAGGCCAAAAACTTGCTAATAAAATAAAAGAGGAACGTTATAAAAAACTTGCAAAATGGTTAACTGGAATTTCATAAATTTATTCTTTATCATCATCCAATCATTTGTTATGATCGAACACACAATAGGAGATCTCTTAATGAATCGAGCAACCAAAACGTCACTTATTTTAACACTTATCTTAACTGGCGCACAAAGTTTTGCCGCATCTAATGCGAGTGGTAATATTCCTGTTAACCCCACTCAGCGAGCGAAAATTGAAGAAGTTGTTCATCAATATCTCCTGACCAAACCTGAGGTTTTGGTAGAAGCTATGCAAGTTTTGCAACGCCGACAATACGAGGAAGCAGAAAAAACTGTTAAAAAAACAGAACAAAATGCTCCTCAATATATAAACGCTTTATTTAACCAGACAAATGATCCGATTGCTGGTAACCCACAAGGCAATGTTACTGTTGTTGAATTTTTTGATTATCAATGCCCGCATTGTGTAGATATGGCACCTATCATTGATGCTATTATGAAAGCCAATCCCAATGTACGCATCGTTTTTAAAGAGTTCCCAATTCGCGGCCCTTTATCGGAATTTGCAGCGCGAGCGGCATTAGCTGCCAATAAACAAGGAAAGTATTACGAACTACACCATGCTCTTATTACAACTAAACAACCTCTTACTGAAAATGGTATCTATACCTTAGCAAAAGCTCAGGGTTTAAATGTGGAGCAATTAAAGAAAGATATGAATGATCAAGCAATTAATATGCAATTAAAAAATAATATAAAACTTGCGCAAGATCTTAAATTATTCGGCACTCCAGCATTTTTTATTGGTAAATCAGATGCAACAAGTAGCAATACTATTCATTACACGCCTGGTCAAATGAATCAAAAACAGCTACAAGATTTGATTGACCAGGCAGGAAAGTAACGTCGTTTTTACAATACTCGCATAATAAGGAAAATAATTATGTCATGGAAGAACAATTTCATTTTTTGTATCTTTATTTTGTTGGGTGGATTTTCTTTTATTACTTACGCTGCTCCAGCAGAAAAAACCATTATTGTGGCACGTCATTGCTTAATCAAACGAATGACTCATCCTTATTCTACTCTTATTGAAAATCAAAACTTATCCCTGATTGCAACCGATATAAGAGGCATACAGCAATTAATTAACCTCAAACAACATCAAAAAAAAGTATGTGGCGGTTTTATAGATGTAACAGAAGAATGGCATCAGTTTACTATTAAACCAGTATCCGAAAGTAAGAAAAAATTATTTTTAAAACAGTATGACATGCCAATTCATACGTCATCAGAAACAGCACATTATAGTATCAAGTATGAACCACAAGTGAATCAATTGCTTCATCAAATCAACCCACAAAATATGTGGAATAATTTAACAACTTTAACTAACTTTCAAGATCGATTTGCTTTCTCAGAAAATGGAGTAGATGCTGCCAAATGGATTAAAAATCAAGTTGAAACCATTGCCAAACAAACTAACCATGACAATGATGTGACCGTCTATTTCATTGATACTGGTCGCTTTAGACAACCTTCAGTTGTCGCAAAATTTGGTAACGAAGATGGACCCGGTATTGTGATTGGTGGTCACATCGATTCTATCGTTAAAGATTTTTTTGGCCGCAGCCCGGGTGCCGATGATGATGGTTCTGGAACCGTAACGGTTATGGAGGTAGCGCGCACCTTATTAACCAGTGGCATGCGCTTTAAAAAACCAATTTATTTTATTTGGTATGCTGCGGAAGAAATGGGCTTAGTCGGTTCAAAAGTGGTCGTTTCGGAATTTCAAAAAAAACGTATTCCGATTGAAGCTATCATCCAACTTGATCTCACTGGTTATGCACCGAAAAATGACTCAACTATTTGGTTAATAAATGATTTTGTTAATGTGGACTTGACTACTTATCTTAAATTATTAATTCATACTTATGTTAAACAACCCAGTAAAGATACACAATGCGGTTATGCTTGTAGTGATCATGCATCATGGTATAAAGCCGGCTTTGCAGCTTCCATGCCTGTGGAAGCGGCTTTTGGTAAAGAAGACCCCTATATCCATACTGAGCACGATACCATGGATATTTTATCCTTAAATCACATGACTGATTTTGTAAAACTCGGCATCGCTTTTGCGGTTGAATTAGCAGAACCAACTAACGCATAATCTTTTTCTGAGAGAATAAAATAACACGAATACTGAGGTGATGATGTTACAAACTTTTTCAACTCAGAAATGGGATGAAACTTTTTCAAGTTCTACGCAACAACAAGCCATTTGCAATCTAGAACGTGGGCAAATACTTTATTTTCCACAATTGGCTTTTGCATTATCGCCGGAAGAAAGAAATTTATTATCCCCAATTTATGCCGATCCTCATTCTAAAAATATTAGTTATCAACCTGATAATAATAAATTGTGGGGAGTACAACATTTATCTGATGAACAACATTTGCAACTAAAATTAATGTTAGATCGCTTTTGCAATCAAGCACTTGATTTTATTCATGCGTTATTTCCACAATATGCACAATATCTTGTACTTGGACGAACCAGTTTTCGTCCGGTACAAATTAGCAAGCGCCAAACATCCTATCGAAAGGATGATAGACGTTTACATGTTGATGCCTTTCCCTCTGCACCTAATCAAGGTAAACGAATATTACGTGTGTTTTGTAACATTAATCCACACGGGGAAGATCGTGTATGGCGTATTGGTGAACCCTTTGAGCAAGTAGCTCATCGATTTATTCCTAATATTCATAAACCTTTTCCTGGAAGTGCAGTATGTTTACGTTTTTTAAAAATCACTAAGAGTTATCGAACATTGTATGATCACTATATGTTATGTTTGCATAACCAGATGAAAGCGGATGAATCTTATCAAAAAAAAGCGCAGCAATGTGAAGTACGATTTCCTGCTGGTAGTACTTGGATTGTGCAAACTGATCAAGTTTCACATGCTGCTATGGAAGGACAATATACAGTGGAACAAACTGTTCACCTTCCTCCGCATGCGATGCAAGATGAGTCCCGATCTCCTTTACGAATATTAGAAAAAATATTAAAGCAACCATTGGTATAAAAAATGAGAATGCTTATCTTCCCACTAACCGTTTCGGCTTAATGCGGCCATCTCCCATCACTTCTCCTATCCCTAAAAATGTCGCATCCTCTGATAACAAACGTACAAATACGCTATCGGATGGAAGATGAACGCGTATGGCTTGTCCAGTACGTATATAAAATGCAGATGCTGCTGATAATGTCACAGCCGGAAAAATGCGCACTGCTGTCTCAACTGGTAGTAAACAAGTTAATAAACTGCTTAGCCCTGTGCTTTTGGCAATATTTTCTAAAGTAGCCAAACCATGCATATGATTTGCATGATATGGTGTAACCGTCATACGACGTAACTCAACAACATGCGCACCACAACCTAATACCTCACCAATATCCTCTACTAACGTACGAATATAAGTTCCTTTGCTACAATGTACTGTAAAGGTAAAAGTTGCCTGATGGTGATGTGATGAGGTTTGTTGCACACCTATTGCATTAAAATCAATTAACTCTAATGCATAAATTGTAATATCACGTGGTGCACGATCAATTTGAATGCCTTGACGGGCGAGTTTATAAAGCGGTTTGCCTTGATATTTGATAGCAGAAAACATGGGTGGAATTTGCTTAATATCGCCTAAAAATTGTTTGAAGACATGTGCAATTTGTGAAGAAGTCACACCATCGATAGTGCGTGTTTTAATGATTTCACCTTCAGAATCCCCTGTCGTTGTGCATTCACCTAATTTAGCAACAACATGATATGTTTTATCTGATTCTAATAAAAATTGAGAAAATTTTGTTGCCTCCCCAAAACAAATGGGTAACATACCTGTCGCAATAGGATCTAAGCTGCCCGTATGCCCTGCTTTTTTAGCATGAAACAAGCGCTTAACCCGTTGTAAGGCTTGATTGGATGTCATGCTGCTTGGTTTATCCAATAATAAAATGCCGTTTATATCATGATGCATGATAGTCACATCATTATGTTTCTGATTTTTTCATTGCAAAATCAATAAGCGTCGAAATATGAAATCCACGTGCAGTTGATTCATCATAAATAAACTTTAATTCAGGGGTAATACGCAAATCAATTTCATGTGCAAGATGGCGGCGAAACGTTTTTGCTTCCTGATTCAATGCTTGAATAATCTCTTTAATTTTATGTTGTTCTTCTTCTAATACACTAACATATACTTTTGCATAAGAAAGATCTTTAGAGACGGTAACACCTGTAATAGTAACAAAACGAAAACGATCATTACTATTTTGCAACAACATCGTTGCCAATATTTTTTGAACCAGATCTGCTACGCGTTGAGTGCGATCAAATCCTCGCCGCATATCTTATACCTCTCGCTTTACTTCAACTTTTTCATATACTTCAATTTGATCACCCGCTTTAATATCATTGTAATTTTTTACTGCAATACCACATTCCATACCACTACGCACTTCAGAAACATCATCTTTGAATCGTCGCAAGGATTCCAATGCTCCTTGAAAAATAACTATATTGTCTCGTAACACTCGAATAGGAAAATGGCGCTTAACAAACCCTTCGATTACCATGCAACCCGCAACAGCACCCATTTTAGAAGAACGAAACACTTCACGAACCTGTGCAAGACCAACTACACGCTCATGAATTTCAGGTGATAATGTACCACTCATTGCTTTTTTCACCTGATCAATAACGTCATAAATAATATTGTAATAGTGAACATCGACCGCGTTTGTCTCCATTAACTTTCTTGCCTCAGCACTCGCGCGTACATTAAATGCAATAATGATAGCTTTCGATGCAACAGCAAGATTGACATCACTTTCATTAATTCCACCCATACCGCTTGCGAGCACATTCACCTTTACTTCAGTAGTTGCCAATTCAGTTAATGCTTGTTTTAAAGCTTCAACGGAACCTAACACATCCGCTTTCAACACAATATTTAAAGTTTTAACAGATGATTTTTCGTCTTCTATACGCTGGAATAAATCTTCTAACTTGGTGGTTTGTTTGGTTAATTTAGCTTCACGATGTTTAGTTTGACGGAATAATGCCACTTCACGTGCACGTCTTTCATCTGGTATTACCATGAAATCACTGCCTGCCTGTAAAATACCGGAAAGCCCAAGAATTTCTACTGGGAGAGAAGGTGTTGCGCTTTCAACCGCCTGGCCCGTCTCATCAAATAAAGCGCGAATACGACCATATTCTAAACCCGCTAAAATAATATCGCCTTTGTGTAATGTTCCTTGCTGCACGAGCACGCTCGTCACTGCTCCGCGTCCCTTATCTAATCTGGATTCGATCACCACCCCTTTTGCTGGGCAATGAACTACTGCTTTCAATTCCAAAACTTCAGCTTGTACTAACACTGAATCGAGTAAAGTATCCACCCCCATTCCTGTTTTAGCTGAAATAGGCACAAACATAGCATCCCCACCCCATTCTTCCGGAATTAATTCGTAACGAGATAATTCTGTTTTAATACGATCGGGATCCACACCTTGTTTATCCATTTTATTGATAGCAACAACAATAGGAACATTAGCCGCTTTCGCATGAGAAATTGCTTCAATGGTTTGCGGCATCACACCATCATCTGCAGCAACAACTAGAATAACAATATCTGTTAATTTCGCTCCACGCGCACGCATAGCAGTAAAAGCAGCGTGCCCAGGCGTATCAAGGAAAGTAACCGTGCCTTTTGCTGTTTTGACATGGTAAGCACCAATATGCTGAGTAATACCACCTGCTTCTTGAGCAGCTACTTTAGTAGTACGAATATAGTCAAGCAACGTTGTTTTACCATGATCAACATGACCCATAATGGTAACAACTGGTGGGCGTGGCCGCGCTTCCCCTCCTGGTACTTCTAAGGATTTGATTAATGTTTCTTCTATAGCATCAAAACTAACGAGTTTAGCTTTATGCCCCATTTCTTCGACCACTAAAATGGCAGTGTCTTGATCAATGATTTGATTAATAGTAGCTATGACGCCCATTTTCATTAAAGTTTTTATCACTTCCGCTACTTTAATCGACATTTTCTGAGCTAATTCACCAATGTTTATTGTCTCAGGAATTTCCACCTCATGAACAATGGGCTCTGTAGGTTTGGTAAAAGCTTGTATCTTCACTTTAGTTTGAGCATGAAGCCTTGCTCTATTCGTTTTACGAATAGCAAGATCAATATCATCCTCATCCTGTTTTAATACGCGGCTTAAATCTGTACCTCGTGACAATAATGCTTCAAAGTTTTTTTCACCCTCTCGTGATGCATCACGAACTTTTTTACGTTTTTTATGCCTCTCCCCTTCTGATTCATCTATATCAGAATCGATGCGATGCTTATCCTTACGTTTAATAGCTGTTTTCGATTTTTCTTTTTCGGAAACCGCTTGAGGTGTTGCCTGTGGTGCCACCTCTTCTGTATAAGTGGTTTGCTCTACTTGCGCTACTTCTTTTGTTGCTGCATTGCCTTGCGGCTCAGCAACAGATGTTTCTGTCATAGTTGTTAAAACAATCTCTGCAGGTGCTACACTCTTAGTAGGAAGATGTGTTTCTTCTTCTGTTAAATGACGCTTAACCAATGTTCGCTTCTTAAGAACTCGCACATTAACTGTTTTTCCTTCCCCATGCGATAATCGAATTCTACTTGTTTTAGCACGGTGAAATACAATTTTTTCAGGAGAAGTCTCCTGTTTAGCGCCATGATGTTCTTGTAAATAACGAAGCAATTTTTCCCGTTGTTTTAAAGTAATCACATCATTCTCATTTGTGATGTTAATCGCGGCTTCTCTAAATTGGACTAGCAAACGCTTAAGCTCCACACCAATGTCTGCTGCAAATTTTCCTACTGTCATTTCTGCTTCTTCTGTTTTCTTTATCATACTCAACCTCCCAACTAAGGGGATGTATCATCAAACCATATTTTACGAGCAGTCATAATCAATTTAGCCGCGGTTACTTCATCTATTCCACCAATGTCGAGTAAATCATCTACAGATTGCTCTGCTAAATCTTCACGCGTCACCACGCCATGGCTAGCTAAAATATAAGCCATGTGTTTATCCATACCTTCCATTTCTAGCAAATCCTTCGCTGGCTCAACTTCCAAGGTTTGCTCATGCGCAATAGCCTGGGTTAATAAAACTGCTTTAGCACGTTCACGCAAAGCATTTACAATAGCTTGATTTTCAATAATTTCCACCAATTCTTGCACAGGTACATAGGCAATCTCTTCAAGTGAAGAAAACCCCTCATTCACTAATACTTCCGCAACCTGTTGATCAATGTCTAATTTATCTTGGAATAAAAATAAAATCTTCTCGCCCTCTGCTGTGGTTTTAGCTTGCGCATCTTCTTCTGTCATAACATTTAAAGTCCAACCGGTTAATTCGCTCGCTAATTTAACATTTTGTCCATGACGCCCAATGGCTTGGGATAATTGATCAGCTTTGACTGCTATATCCATCGTATGCGTATCTTCATCCAATACAATGGAGGCAACTTCAGCAGGTGCCATCGCATTAATCACAAGTTGTGCAGGGTTATCATTCCACAATACAATATCAATTCGTTCGCCACCTAACTCGCTAGAAACTGCTTGTACGCGCGAACCTCGCATACCTACACATGCTCCGATAGGATCAATGCGCCCATCATTTGTTTTAACCGCAATTTTTGCTCGTGAACCCGGATCACGTGCTGCCGCCTTAATATCAATAAGTTCTTCACCAATTTCAGGCACTTCAATTTTAAATAGCTCCATCAACATCTCTGGACGTATACGGCTGACCAAAATCTGTGGGTTTTTTCCTCCATCTGATTGAATATCATATAAATAAGTTCGCACTCTATCCCCCATACGAATGGCTTCATGAGGAATCATTTCCGTACGAGGTAAAATAGCTTCAGCATTATTACCAAGATCAAGCACAATAAAATCGCGTGTTACTTTTTTAACCGTTCCATGTACCAATTGCCCAACTTTTTCTTTGTAAGCATTGACCATCTGCGCACGTTCGGCTTCTAACACTTTTTGAATAATAACTTGTTTAGCCTTTTGTGCAGCAATGCGACCAAATTCAACAGAATCCATGGAATCTAATATAAACTCACCAATTTTAATGAGAGGATTACGTTTTTTAGCTTCGCTCAATCGCAATGTTGTCAGGCCTTCTATCCCTTCCCCTTCTTCACTTTCTAATTCAGCATCATCAGCAATAATTAGCCAGCGACGAAAAGTAGCATAGTCACCCGTTTTACGATTAATTTCTACTTTCACATCAATTTCTTCTGTCGCTTTTTTCTTGGTTGCTGTTTCTAAAGCAGCTTCAATAGCCTGGAAGATGACTTCTCTATCCACGCCTTTCTCATTAGATACAGCTTCAACTACTAATAAAATCTCTTTGTTCATAGCACCTCACCCATTACAAACGAACTTCCCCAATCACATTCGCTTTTTCAATCGCTAAAAAAGGTAGCATGACTTCCTGCTTCATATCATCTACCCAAAGGTAAATACTTCCTCTTTCTACCCGTTTAAGCACGCCTTGATACTGTCGACGCTGATGAAGCGATGTATATAAGCGGATTTTCACCTGGCTGCCAATATATTTATTATAGTGCTCAAGTTTAAACAACGGCCTATCTACGCCTTTCGAAGATACCTCCAAAAGATATCTTCCCTGGATAGAATTTTCAACGTCCATCATAGCACCAACTTGATGACTGACCCGAGAACAATCATCCACAGTCACTCCGTTAGTTCGATCAATATAAATACGAAAAATCATCTGACGACTAGGCGATATCACCTCACAGCCAATCCATTCATACCCCATAGAGCCAATCAACGAGGCTAACCGTTCTTCCAGTGCAGGATCAACTTTTTTCATATACCCAACCTGTTTTTGAACTAAATGTGACCCAAACAACTATTATCCAAAATAAAAAACCCCAACAGGGGTTTCTTATATTTAAAATTTTTCACTAGCGGGGGCAGGATTTGAACCTACGACCTTCGGGTTATGAGCCCGACGAGCTACCAGACTGCTCCACCCCGCAGTAACGGCCGCTATTTTATTACAAAATCCCTATCCCCGGCAAGCAAATATAGGTTTATTTGCAAAGAAGAGTGAAGATTGATATAACCATTTTAAGTATATTTCAAAAATAGAAGGATAAATGCATGAAAAGCACTGGAAATAAACAACTGATTGATGGCTTAAGCCACTTACTAGCAGACACCTATATCCTGTATGTTAATACACAAAATTGTCATTGGAATGTAGTGGGCCCTCAATTTTTCTCTTTTCATAAAATGTTTGAAGAACAATATCAAGCCCTTGCTAATGCAACAGATGATATTGCCGAACGCCTACGCGCTTTAAAAGTATTCGCTCCTGCCTCACTCCACGCTTTTTTAAAATTGGCTTCAATAAAAGGAATAGAAGATCATTTAAATGCAGAAAAAATGTTGAGAAAATTATTTGCAGATCACACCAGTCTTGCTGAAAGTATTTTCAAATTATTTGGCATTGCCGAACAATGTGGTGATGAAGTCACCCTTGATTTGTTGATTCAACGCAAAACCGCCCATGATAAAACCGCTTGGATGCTACGAAGTTCGTTAGAAAGCGAACTTTCTCAAACAAAAAAACAAGTGCATGATGATAGTTTTGCTAATTAAATATCTCATCAGGTTAGAGCTGGATTGTCATTGTCATTATGTGAACTGAATTCAGATAACTGTTTCAACTCGTAATTTTATAGGTCTCGAATCGGTAGCTTTAATAATACGGCATCTCCCATGCCCAGGATTAGAAACATATTCGCTCTCAACAATGCCTATAGATTCTAACATTTGAATGTCCTTATCTATAGATGCTCTACTTCTGTGCAATTGATTGGCTAATTTAGATATAGAATTAGGTTTTTTACGAATAGCCGCAATCAAAATGAGTTTTGCCTTAGTGATAAATTTCACAAGATCTTCTGTATCTTCAAAACTAATCGTTCTTCTTGGCGTAAATCGTTCTCCTTTGTCAAGCAGGATTGCTGATTCTCTACCTCGTTTAAAAAAATCCCCTATACTTTCTGTTTTAATATCGATAATCATCTCATTTCTTTTTTTGAGCTTTTTCATGTAGCACCTCGAATTCTCGTTGAAACCGTTTTTCTAAATCAGCAAAGTTTTTATAGGTAATAGATTCTATTTCACCCATCAAGTGCTTATGATGATATCCATGAGCATTATCATAACCAAGCACCCTCCCATTATCACCAGTAAATAAATGATGATTAATATAGGCTAAACTATAACGTATGACTTCACCTTGGGTATTAACCCATATTTGCCGCCTTAAAACCCCATTTCCTTTGGATTCATGAATAGAAAATGCATCATCTTCGATCAATTGGTCAGTTTGATGTTTTCTCTTATTTTTGTTATTTTTTCCCATGATGTTAAGTATATAACAGATGTTATTAAAAAGATACATCTGTTATTAATGTTGAACAATGTTACGAATATAAGAGGCGTTGTTGCAAAAATCACCCGTCAATTGCGAGTGCGAGCAAAGCGTGGCAAAGCAAACCAGGTCTTGTGAAAAAAATAATTAATGCCCGCTTTCTAAACTGAGCACGCCTGAATTGTAGTCGTACGCAAACAATTCTGCATAGCGACCCCATTCAATGACGATACGCAAAACGTTTTCGGCTTCTTTTTCAGAAAGATAATCTTCTAATAAGGATAGAAAATGTTCTTCGAGTGCGCGATGCCTAGGATGACGAATTAATTGATTATGAATATAACGAGCAAGCGGAATATATTTAGTAAGATGAATAGAAA
>MGXW01000007.1:267-11067 GCA_001801495.1 Gammaproteobacteria bacterium RIFCSPHIGHO2_12_FULL_37_34 | reverse complement strand
GCATTTGCTGTTTGACCAGTCCCAAAACAAATAACAAGAGCATGCTTGGGATCAGGTTGAAGTAACATAGGTAGATGACCCATCCAAGCCATGTAGTGTGTGATCGGTCTATATACACGACCAGACTCTCCTGCAGCAGAAGAACTGTTAATGAGGAGTGCGCGTGCGCCATCATTGTATTCAATAACCGAGAGAGTGGCATCTGGTCCTTCAGAAAAATATAGAATCTTGACTGGTTTGCCTTTTGGATTAGCAAAATAACCTTGAACACGTGTCTTACCAATGCCTGCTTCAAAAAATATCGCAATAAATAATGCCGTGATACAAAGCACTATCCAAAGCAAACGTTTTTGGCTGGGTGTGATTGATATTCCTGTAAGAATAACCAATGCTCCAGCTATCCAGGCTGTCTTTGCAAAACCTATAGTAGGTAGTAAAAACCACGCGGCACCGATTGCCCCAACCATTCCTGCTATCGTATTCACGGCATAGAATTTTCCAACTATGTGGAATGCGCGCTGATCGTCAAGTATCCAGGGAAATGCTGTACTTAAGAACCAAATAGGCAGTCCAATCAAAAAACAAGTTATCAAAAATATCATTAGTATTTGAACAACATATAAAAAAATAGCGATTTGATTAATAAGCAATGTATCCGGATGGAGCAAGAAGCTTAAATCCATGCCAGCAAAGGGATTTGTGATGGCAAAATCAAGCTTAGAATAATTGAAAAAAAGGTCAAAACGCTCTATCAGCGGAGTAACGAGAAGAATTAAAATTCCTGCTAAGCTTATTTGCACACCAAGCGATTTTTTTTCTTGTTTTAGTTTCATAACTGATCTAGCTGAAAAACTAATTGCGATCAATATGGATGCAAGTAGGATTGCGAAAACATCTGTCGTATTCGGAAAGGTAGTTGCAAGCGAACGAAACCATGCAACTTCAAGCGTAAAAGTAGCAAAGCCTGTAACAAACACAACGAACATCGGCTTTGTTGCATCATTTGTCATCGCGAGCGAGCGAAGCGTGCGTGGGAATCTAGAAAAGCAATTGTTGTTATGAGTTTGTACGTTCTTGAACAATAACCACGCACAAAATCCAACGGTTATATTAATAGCAGCAATGATCCATATGGAATGAGTCATGCCAACTAATGGTATGAGTATCAAGGCTGTTGATAAGACACCAATAGCAGCACCAAAAGTATGAAAGCTATATAATTTTGAAATCGATATTTGGAATTGCTCTGCAATTAGTCCAAATACAGGTAGCGCTGCTCCCATACAAATAGCAGGAGCACCGAACACAATGATGATGCCAAATATATAGATAAGCAAAGTGCCACCTGATATTCCTGCATAAGCCCACGTATCGAGTTTCTCTAACATTTGGAAAGCAGCACCAAGAGAAAGACCAGCCAGTCCAACTATAAACTCTAGCAACCCATAAATACGAATTGCTTGTACAGATGAATGATTATAAAGAACATAACCCATTAGGAATCCACCAATACTCATCCCGCACATGACGATGGCTAGAGTAATTGCTGTACCCCAAGCTGACGCGCCAAGCGCCAATGTGGATTTAATTTGCCATATCACTTCCCATGAAAGTGTTGCAAAACCGGATAGTGCAATAAGTAAATAAATGGTTAGAAGGGATAAAAATATTTTATTTCTTCGGTCCCAACATGGCTTTAAGATTAACATATTGTTTAAACTCTGCCTCACTCAAATAGCCTAATGCTAAACAAGCTTCTAGCAAGGAGGTGCCTTCATGCCATGCTTTATGAGCAATTTTTGCAGCTTGATCGTAACCAATTTTTGGCGCAAGCGCAGTCACTAACATCAGAGAATTTTCTACCGATTGTTTGATGACTTTTTCATTTGCCTGTAAACCGCTAATACAATATTTGTTAAACATGGTTGCAGCATCTGTTAGCAATCGAACAGAATTCATAAAATTGTAAATAATAACCGGCTTAAAAACATTTAATTCAAAATTGCCTTGGGAATCTGCAAATCCAATGACAGCATCATGACCCATCACTTGCACGCATACCATCGTCATCGCCTCTGATTGGGTGGGATTCACCTTCCCAGGCATAATGGATGAACCAGGTTCGTTTGCTGGTAAAATCAATTCACCCAAACCACAACGCGGACCTGATCCTAACCAACGAATGTCATTTGCTATTTTCATTAACGCACAGGCTAGAGTCTTCAGTGCTCCGCTTGCAAATACAAAAACATCATGTGCAGCTAGAGCTGCAAATTTATTGGGTGCCGAGATAAATGGCAAACCCACTAATTCGGCAATTTTTGCTGCTACTTTTTTTGCAAATTCTGGATGAGTATTTAAACCCGTACCAACAGCTGTTCCACCAAGGGCAAGCTCGTATAAACCAGACAATGTTTGTTGAATATGCCCTATTGCCGCATCGAGTTGAGCAACATAACCAGAAAATTCTTGGCCAAGCGTTAATGGCACAGCATCTTGCAAATGAGTGCGCCCGATTTTTATAATGTGATCGAATTGTTGCTGTTTTTGAGCAAGGCTATCGCGTAAGCTAGAAATAGCTGGTATGAGCTGTTTTACAATAGCTGATGCAGCAGCAATATGCATAGCTGTTGGAAAAGTATCATTAGAAGATTGCGATAAATTAACGTGATCATTAGGATGGATAGGATCTTTGCTACCGAGTTTACCTTTTGCTAATTCAATAGCGCGATTGCTAATCACCTCATTCACATTCATATTGGTTTGCGTGCCACTTCCTGTTTGCCAAACAGTTAGTGGAAATTGATTGTTCCACTTTCCAGCGATCACTTCATCAGCAGCATGAACAATGAAATCCATTTTGTCTTTTTTTAATAATCCTAACTCATTATTTGTTATTGCAGCTGATTTTTTTAATATACCAAATGCCCAGATTAATTCTTGTGGCATAGGATGATTGCCAATGGCAAAATGTTGTAATGAACGTTCGGTTTGCGCTCCCCAATAGTTATCAGCTGGAACTTCTATGCTACCCATACTATCGAATTCTGTGCGTGTCTGTTTCATGATCCTATTCTCAATGTTCTAGACTTTTATTTGTTAATTCATATAAATCTGGTGAAATCATCTTATCTTGAATGATAATCTCTAGTTGTTCTCGCATTAGTTTCTGTCGTTCTTTATCATATCGTTTCCAACGAGTCAACGGTTTTACCATTCTAGCAGAAATTTGTGGATTAAGACGATCAAGTTGTTGCACAACATTACGTAGAAAGGCATAACCCTCACCAGTTGGCGCATGTAAATGAATCAAATTGTGATGGCCAAAGGTACCAATTAATGCGTAAACTTTATTTGGATTTTTTATATCGAATAAATCATCTCGCATTAATCTTTTAATTTCGCTCAATGTTCTTGGCAAGCTTGAAACAGCTTGGATAGTAAACCATTTGTCGATGACTAATGCATCGTGTTTCCAATAATCATAAAATTGACTCAGTGCTTTTTTGCGAAATGGGATATCTAAGTTTGTCAATGTTGCTAATGCTGCTTCAGTATCTGTCATATTTAATTCGAGTGAATGTTCAAATTGTTGTATGCCAACTTCCGTGTATTGCGATAAGCGCATTAAATAACCAAGACAATGATTCTTTAGTTGTCTGCTTCCAATATCCCAAATAGCAAATCGGTAGCTTCCATTTGGTTCATGATAATCATCATACGTTTTTAACCATAAGGAAGATAATTGCGATGCGATTTCATGCAAAATAAATTCTCGAACCGCATGAATGCCATCAACATCGATGATATCCATTTGCTCGCCTATGTATTTTTCTGATGGGACCATTAACATGGTAGCAACTAGCCATTTATCTTCATGTGTATTGAGAATATATTCGAAAACTTCTAACAATTCGTGAGGAAGTTTCAAATTACTTTCCTGTCGATAATCACGTAATAGACGCAGCGCTAAACGTAACATATATTTTTGCCCTGCTTCCCAGCAGTTAAACGCATCATCATCGTGTTTAAACAAAAACAATAAATCATTATCCGAATAGGCGTAATTTAATTTTACTGGCGCTGAAAAGTTTCTTAATAAGGATGGAATAGGATGCGATGGTATGGCTTTAAATGTGAATGATTGATGTGGCATGGTTAACGTAATGGTTTTTTCATATGGCGAGGGGCATTCACCTTGCAGTTGTATGGGATGTCCTTGATGATCCAATAAAGCAACTCGAATAGGAATACATAGGGGTTGTTTTTCGGGTTGCTTTGGCGTGAGGGGACATGTTTGGCTGAAAGATAACGTATAAATGTTTTCGTTTTCATTGTAATCTTCTTCGACAGAAATAACAGGTGTGCCTGCTTGACTGTACCATAATTTAAATTGAGTTAAATCCATACCGGATACATCTTCCATCACAGTAATATAATCATCAATCGTTGTGGCTTGCCCATCATAACGGGCGAAATACAAATCCATTCCTTTGCGAAATAGTGAAATCCCTAAAATAGTGCGCAACATACGCAACACCTCTGCACCTTTGTTGTAAACAGTTGCAGTATAAAAATTGTTGATTTCAATATAGGAATCAGGGCGTACTGGATGAGCCAATGGTCCGGCATCTTCTGGAAATTGTGTTTCGCGCAAATTGTAAACATCGCGTATTCGCATAACCGCAGGTGATAATAACTCTTCTGAAAAAGTCTGATCACGAAAAATGGTTAGCCCTTCTTTTAAACTGAGTTGAAACCAATCACGACAAGTGACTCGATTGCCACTCCAATTATGAAAATATTCATGTCCGATGACAGAGAGGATATTGATGTAATCGTTGTCGGTCGCTGTTTTTGGTTGAGCTAAGATGTATTTGGTATTGAAAATATTCAAGCCTTTGTTTTCCATTGCTCCCATATTGAAATCGCTGATGGCTACAATCATGTAAATATCAAGATCATATTCTCGTCCATACGCTATTTCATCCCAACGCATTGCTTCTTTTAATGCGTACATCGCATGATAAGCTTCACTCCCATACCCTTTTTCAACATAAATGCGTAATGTGACTTCACGTCTTGATTGCGTAATAAATTTATCTTCAATCACATCAAAGTCACCAGCAACTAGAGCAAATAAATAACTTGGTTTTTTAAACGGATCTTGCCATGTTACCCAATGTCGCTTGTTATCGAGTTTACCTGATGCAATTAAATTACCGTTTGAAAGTAAAAATGGATAAGCGGCATCAGCGGTAATCGTGGTTGTGTAACGCGCTAACACATCAGGACGATCAAGATAATAGGTGATTCTTCTAAACCCTTCTGCTTCACATTGGGTACAATAAGTTGCTTTTGAACGATATAAGCCACTTAATGCGGTATTTTTTTTCGGATAAATTTTTGTAACCATTTCTAGCGTAAAATGATCAGGCACGTGAGGAAGAATAAGATGAGTATCTGTGGTGCGATAGCGTGAAGGTTCCAGGTGTTCCTGGTTTAATTTTATTGAAACAAGCGTTAACTCTTCGCCATTTAATGTTAATTGTTTATCCTGCGTTGAGGCAAGACGATTATGGCGCATCGTTAATTCGGTTTTAACTATTACTTCATCATCATATAGATCAATATCAAGATGAATGTCATCGATCAGATAATTCGGTGGTTGATAATCTTTTAAATAAGTCACTTGTTCTTTCGCAGCGAGCAGAGTATTCATTTAATTCTGTTCATCGGTTGGCTGGAGTAGATGGGTTACCCGAAATAGATTCAGGTAGTGGAGAGAATTGTTTAAATTCAACCGGAGGTGGAGGTGGAGGCGGTGATGGAGGTGGTTGAATGATAAAGGGTGTTTGGGAAGTCGATGATTGAGTTGGCGAAATAGTAGAAGCAGGTGATTGAGTGGTTGTTTTATTTTGTTCCATTATTTGTGTTGCATCAGCCGGGGGAGGCACAGCAGCACGATTGATTGGAATAGAAACAGAAGGTATGGGTTTCTCGATTATTTTTAAACTGCCGCCATCATCAACGATAGTTGTTTGTTTTTCTTCGCTTATTTGTTTTGCAACTGGTGTTGTCGGCATTTGAACATTTGGCGGTATAGATTCAGCAATTGCGTGAAGAGAAATAAAACTAGCCACAATCATTACGATATAACGTTGATTCATACCAATTCCTTTTATTGAGTACAAATGAGATAATCGTTATTATATCGTTTTCTTATCTTACGTCAGCATACTTATGCAACATAATTATGAAACCCAAGAATTAGATCATTTTGCTTCCCTCGCCCCTCATTGGTGGGATTTAACAGGTCCTCTTAAAACCTTACATGATATTAACAATATAAGAATTTGTTATATAAAGGAAAAAACAAATTTGAATGGTAAAAAGATCATGGATATTGGTTGTGGTGGAGGGATACTTGCTGAGAGTATGGCAAAAGAAGGTGCAATAGTCACTGGAATTGATTTAAGCAGCGCTGTACTTCAGGTTGCCTCGTTACATCAATTACAGTCCAAAACAACAGTAGAATATATTTGCTCATCTGCTGAAGCAATCGCAATGGAACGACCAGCAAGTTATGATGTGATCACTTGTTTAGAAATACTAGAACATGTACCAGAACCACTATCAATTATTCAAGCCTGCTCTAGATTAGTGAAGCGAGGGGGCCATCTTTTCTTTTCTACCATTAATCGTCGTCCTAAAGCCTATTTTTTGGCTATTTTAGGTGCGGAATATTTTCTCAAGCTATTGCCTAAACATACCCACGATTATGCTAAATTTATTCGTCCTTCTGAACTAAGCACTTGGCTTCGACAAGCAAAATTAATTTCTCACGACATGCGAGGAATAACTTATTCTCCACTTACCAAACAATTTAGATTAAGCGATGATTGTTCTGTTAATTATTTATTCTATGCTAGACGAGAGTCATGAAAGCCGTTCTATTTGATTTAGATGGTACCTTGGTTGATACTGCGCCTGATTTATTACGGGTGATCAATCGATTTCGTAAAGAATTTCAACTCCCTGAATGTGCTTTGCAAACATTCCGCTCAATGATTAGCTTAGGATCTAAAATAATGTTAACAAAAACATTAGGAATAGAAGAAGATCATCCGGATTTTAAGATGTTACGCGAACGATTTTTAGATCTGTATCAAACACATTTAACAGATTCTCCCCTTTATCCTCGCATTGATCAGGTGCTCACTCATTTAGAGCATCATCATATTCCTTGGGGCATTGTAACGAATAAACTAACCAGGCATACTACAGCACTACTTAAAGTATTACATTTAAATCATCGTGCCGGTTGTGTAATATGTGGTGATTCTTTATCTACCTATAAACCTGATCCAGCCCCCATTCTTCATGCGTGCAAGCTATTAAAGCAAAAACCTAATGATTGTTTATACGTTGGTGATTCCATTACAGATGTAATTGCAAGTAAAGGCGCCGGAACAAAATCCGTTGTCGCCCTATATGGTTATATAGGGTTAGGGGAGAATCCCTACGCTTGGCAGGCAGATGGTTATATTCACGAACCCATTGAGATATTAAACTGGTTATAATCATTCGTCTGTAAGATATGAGCGCCAGCTGTTTGCATGTCGTAAATAGCTTTAGTGCTATCACCAGGATGTAAGTCTACTCCACGGCAAGCTCCTATCATAACGAAAACGTTAAATCCTTGTTGAACTGCATCTAAAGAAGAATATTTAACGCAATAATCTGTTGCTAGACCCATGATATAAACATCCTCAACCTGTGCTTCTTTTAAATAATCGCTTAACCCTGTCGCACGACGATGGGCATTATCAAAAAAAGCACTGTAGCTATCAATGTTTTTATCTGTGCCTTTATAGAAGATTTTTTTTATTAGTTGAGTATTTAACTGAGGATGGAATGCTGCGCCATATGTTTTTTGCACGCAATGATCTTGCCATAAAATTTGTGAGATGCCATTGATCATTATAAGATCACCAACCGAATGTCCTGGATGATTGCTAGCAAAGCTCGTGTGGTCTTGTGGGTGCCAATCTTTTGTAGCAATAACAAGGTCGAAACGAGGTTGTAACTGGTTTGCTAAGGAAATGATTTCATCTGCTCCTGGAACTGCTAAACTACCGCCTTGACAAAAGTCATTTTGTAAATCAACCATAATAAGTGCTTTTTTCGGCATGTTTTCATCTCGTTTTTTACATGGGAACATTATCATACTAGATTGGATTAAGATTACAATGAACGCAAATACAATCACTGTACCTCTTACTGATAACGGAGTGCTCAAGGTAAGCGGTACTGATGCAAAAAAATTTTTACAAGGGCAACTCACTTGTAACATGGATGAAATCACAACAAAAGAAAGTCGTTTAGCGGCGCATTGCAATCGAGAGGGGCGTATCATCAGTTTGTTTTATCTTGCTTATTTTCAAGAGGCTTACTATTGTGTGATGCCTTTTTCTATGATTGCCTTAACACTCGCTGCATTTAAAAAATACGCTGTGTTTTATAATGTTTCACTCACTGATGTCAGCGAACACTTTAGCGTGGTTGGTTATGTAAGTGAGAAAGCGCCAGCAATCAACAATGGTTTTATCATTAAAATCCCATCAAAAAATAGGTATTTATATATCAGTGATACCATATCACATCATCCAACAAATCATTTATCCATTAATAGCTGGCGTCTTCTTGATATTGCAAATGGTATACCAACTATTTATCCCGAAATATCAGCAGTATTTTTACCTCATGAAATTAATCTCATTCAATTAAATGCAATTAGTTTTGATAAAGGTTGCTATACCGGGCAAGAAATCATTGCGCGCATGCATTATCGTGGTAAATTGAAAAAGCAACTGTATCATGCACATATTATTTGTCACGCTATTATTCCTATTCCTGGGTTTCATGTTTATCAACAAAAAGATCGTGCTATACTATTAGCTGGTATGATTGTAAATGCTTGCCCACAAGAGAAAGATAATTATTATACTTTAATTGTGTTAAACGACATTGATGCGGACAACTGTGAGTTGTTATTGAAAAATGATCAAACGATTTGTTTTTTTCATGACATTACATTAGTGAGCTCTACAGCATGACCAACATACGCATTGTTCTTGCTCAGCTTGATTTCTGTGTGGGTGATATTGCGGGTAATCTACAAAAACATATTCATGCACTACAAGAAGCTAGAGAAAAATTAGCTTGCGATTTCATCATTTTTCCAGAACTTAGTTTAACTGGTTATCCACCAGAAGATTTGTTGTTGCGCCCTGCTTTTCTTGAAGATGTAAGGCAAGCATCAGAACAATTTATTTTACAAACCGATCATATGTACGCACTCATTGGGTATCCCTATTTAAAAGAACAAATTCTACATAATAGTTGTGCGCTCATTCACAATAAACATGTATTAGGTCGATATGCTAAACAATGTTTACCTAATTACAGTGTGTTTGATGAATATCGTTATTTTATTCCTGGGCAACAACCTTACGTTGCATGCATTAACAATATTCCAATTGGTTTTGTTATTTGTGAAGATATATGGCAGGCAGGCCCTATTACCCAAACGATAGCAGCGGGCGCTAGACTGATTGTTGTCACAAATGCTTCGCCATTTGAAACAGATAAACATGAGAAGCGGCTTGCTATTTTATCAACATACGCTAAGCAATATCGCATTCCAATCGTTTATGTTAACCATGTTGGTGGGCAAGATGAAATTATTTTTGATGGTGGCTCAATGCTCATCAATGAAGAAGGCGAGCTTTGTCAATTTGCTGGATTTTATAAAGAGAAATTACTTCCAATCGATATTGATCTTTCAACTACACAAAAAAAAGCACGGGATATTTCTATTCCATCGCAAATGGAAAGAATTTATCAAGGCCTCGTATTAAGTGTACACGATTATATTGAAAAAAATAAATTTCCTGGTGTGCTCGTTGGAGTCTCTGGTGGTATTGATTCTGCTTTAACATTAGCTATCGCAGTTGATGCGCTTGGTAAAGATCGTGTGCGCGCAGTTATGATGCCTTCACGTTATTCAGCAGCTATCAGCTTAGAAGATGGCATAGCAATTGCTGATCATTTGGGTGTGCCATACGACATCATTTCTATTGAGCCTGCTTATCAAGCTTTTCTTGATTCACTTGCACCACTATGCGCTAAAAAAAAATTAGATAGCACTGAAGAAAATATTCAATCGCGTTGTCGCGCAGTTTTATTGATGGCGCTCTCAAATCAATCTGGTTATCTTGTTTTAACAACCGGTAATCGTAGTGAATTGGCTGTTGGTTATTGTACGATATACGGTGACATGGCAGGTGGTTTTGCGGTACTAAAAGACATACCTAAAACCATGGTTTATTCACTAGCAGATTATCGCAATCAACTCTCCCCCATCATCCCACAGCGAACCATTGATCGTCCTCCAACAGCTGAATTAGCGCCCAACCAAACAGATGAAGATTGTCTGCCGCCTTATTCTATTTTAGATAACATTTTACACGCCTATCTTAATCGAGGTCAGAGTATAGATGAAATCATTGCCCAAGGGTTTGATCGCCATACCGTAGCTAAGGTTATTCATTTGATTCACAAGAATGAATACAAGCGTCGACAAGCAGCTATCGGCCCTCGCATTAATTATAAATCGTTTGGCAAAGATTGGCGTTATCCAATAACAAATGGGTTTAAATAAAATTATATTCTTGGTCTTTTGATTATTTCTTCTGTTTGTTCTAGTGGCCTTTTTAGGGATGATGAATCAATATG
>MGXW01000007.1:0-250 GCA_001801495.1 Gammaproteobacteria bacterium RIFCSPHIGHO2_12_FULL_37_34 | reverse complement strand
TATCCTTGACAATCATTTTTTGTTTGCTTATTTGGTTAATAACCTCCAGTAGCTCTTCTTTTGTTGATATTGGTTTAGTGCAGTAATCAGTATCTAACGTTGCTCTTAAATCAATTAAAAAAGTCTCATCGGCTTCTATTGTAATGGGCGCAAAATCATGAGCGCGAATTTGATACCCATCACACTCTTGTTCAAAAGAAAGGTACAGGCCTATGTCTGGTTGGAAATAGCGTTGATCTTGTTTCAATTC
>MGXW01000006.1:10751-15073 GCA_001801495.1 Gammaproteobacteria bacterium RIFCSPHIGHO2_12_FULL_37_34 | reverse complement strand
ACACCAAAAAATAATTTAATCTCAGCAATAATTAGGCTGGTCGCATGATGTAAAATGGTGAAACTTCAGTAAATATGTCTATTTGAAATAATTTTATAAATCAGCAGATGTAAGTGAATAATAATAATCATTAGGCAGCAAAAGCAATTGTTTTCTGATACCTCTATTTTCATAAATGAGTTCCGCCTTTACGAAATCTTCTTGTAGAACAATGCGAAAATCTATAGAAATACGCGTATGGTCACTTATAGGCATAGCCGTATGAAAACATCTCCCATCAAACATTAACCCCCAACCTTTTTCAACGTTGATTTCAAATAATTTTGGTTTGCAAAACGCAAGGTAATGTTGATTTCTAAATACAGTATCATCCATTAAACTAGGTATATCATAATCAATAAAACGAGCTATTTTATTCGAATTTTCTACGGTAGCTAAATAAAAACCATGGCCACTTCTTTTTTCTGTTAATGGAATCCATAAGTTAATTTCATAAGGTGGATGCCCCAAAGCTAAATCAGTATGAAAATGTGGAAAAAATTCAGCATTGGCAGAATTTGGACAATGTATTCGAAAAGTGGGCGTTGCTTGAAATAAAAACGGTAGTTTTATTATTTTTTTATATAAAATATGATGGATAAATTCATGTAATGTTTTTATAAATTGCGCGTTAGTTTCATAAAAAAAGGTACCGATTTTACTGATACCATCATGTCCATATTGCTTAAATTCTTCTGGCACATAATCATGCAATTCTTCAAGTTGAATCGTTTGATTAATAAATCTCTTATATATCAAAAGCTGAGCAATTTGATCTCGTAAATTAAAATAATATTTTTCTAAATCTACAAAAATATAATCGGAATTGTATTCTTTTTGCAACCAGCCAGTTTTTTGGTATCCTACGCGGTAATGATCTTTTATTGTTTGTTTTGAAAAAGAAAAAAGAGTGGGTTTGTGAGTGTGCATTTAAACGTCACTATATTATATATGTACTCATTTATAATTTCATAATAACTAGATTTTTACAGAGAAAAATAAATATGTCAAATCGTATGAAAAATAAAATTGTTTTAATAACTGGTGCTGCAAGCGGAATAGGCGCTGCAACAGCAAAACGCTTAGCATCAGAAGGCGCATTAATTATTGTATCAGATGTTAATAATGAACTTGGTTCTCAAATAACCACTGAGATCACTACACAAGGTAGTGATGCGATTTTTTTAGCATTAGATGTTACCAACGAATCAATGTGGCAAAAGATTTGTTGCCACATTGAAAATGAGTTTGGGAAATTAGATGTTTTAATAAATAATGCCGGACTGCTGTTTCATATTCCTATAACAGAAATGCTACTAACTGATTGGCATCGCTTGATGGCAGTTAATTTAGATGGCGTATTCCTAGGAACAAAACATGTTATACCTCTTATGAGAAAAGGCAAAGGAGGTAACATTATTAATGTTTCATCTGCAGCAGGTATAGTTGGATCTTCAACCGCAGCAGCTTATTGCGCTAGCAAAGGCGGTGTACGCTTGTTCACAAAAGCAGCTTCCCTTGAGTACGCACAAGATAATATTCGCATTAATTCAATTCATCCAGGACCAGTTGTTACACCTATCTTTGAAAAAATGGATGGATGGTCTACTTTTGTAACCCAGATGGGAGGAGAAGAAAATGTATGGAAAGCCAAAGCACACTCCACCCCTTTAAAGCGTGTAGCAATGCCTGAAGAAATTGCTAATGCCATATTATTTCTGGCTTCAAATGAATCAAGTTACATGACGGGCTGTGAGCTAGTTATCGATGGCGGTTTTACAGCACAATAAAATTGCAATCAAATTGACCATAACTTAATTAACAGGTAGGATCATACTTTAAAAAAGTGGTTTAACCAATAACAACTACTCTCATGCTAAGCCTGTTCGGAACCATTGCCATTTTATTTGCTTTATTCTTTTCACTGTTGCAAACAGTCGTACCTCTTTTTGGGTATTGGCGCAATAATCCATTTCTACTTGCTTTTGCTAGACCCGCAGCTTACGGACAAGGGGTGTATGTGTTCATCGCCTATGTTTTGTTAACCATTGCTTTTGTTAACAATGAATTTACTATTGCATACGTTGCAACCAATTCTCATCCAACCTTACCACTCCTATACCGGCTGAGCGCACTATGGGGATCACATGAAGGTTCTATTTTATTGTGGATAGTCATGTTAAATATTTGGACCATAGCATTTTCTTTTCACAACAACCTAGCCTACCGTTCTCTCACGCTTGCTATTCTTGGTCTTATTAGTTTTTTCTTTTTATGCTTTTTGCTGTTTACTTCTAATCCATTTTTAACCGCGACCACCTTACAAACCGGTCGTGATTTAAATCCTTTGCTACAAGATCCTGGTTTCATTATCCATCCCCCCATGTTGTATATGGGCTATGTAGGCTTTTCAGTTACATTTGCTATAACACAAGCTGCTTTATTGCAAGGCAACTTAAACCAAACTTGGGCTACTCTCACCCGCCAGTTTGCCATCGCAGCATGGTGTTTTCTAACACTTGGTATTGCTTTAGGCAGTTGGTGGGCTTATCGCGTGTTAGGCTGGGGAGGATTTTGGTTTTGGGATCCAGTAGAAAATGCTTCCTTATTACCTTGGCTCGCTGGAACAGCCTTCATTCATGTATTAATGATCGTTGAAAAACATCATACAACAAAAAACTGGGCGGCTTTATTAGCGATGTTCACTTTTATATTAAGCCTATTAGGTACTTTTTTGGTTCGATCAGGCCTATTAGTATCTGTTCATACTTTTGCAAATGATCCAGCACGTGGTCTATTTCTTCTTATCTTGCTAACTATTTTAATTACTGCTGCACTTCTTGTGTACGTTGTGCGTTCACCATCTATTTGTTCCTCTTCAATAAAAAGTGCTTTTTTCTCTCGTGAAATGTTTTTATTAACAAATAGTCATTTATTATTTATTGCCATGCTAACTATTTTGCTTGGTACACTCTACCCTCTCATTTTGGACGCTTTACGCATTGGTTCTATTTCAATCGGTGCGCCTTATTTTAATTTAGTGATGTTACCTCAAGTATTTTTTGTAATGATATTAATGAGTTTAGCAGCCTATAGTCAGTGGAAATCTTCCTCCGGTTTACCTTGGCTAAAAGTATTCAAAAAATTACTGCTAAGTAGTGTAAGCGCCGTTATTTTACTTTGGATCATTGCTCACCGTTTGGATGGGTTAGCAATACTTTGCCTCACCTTAAGCATTTGGATCATCCTCAATACTTGGCCATTATTACGCATCTCACCTGGTATGACCATTGCTCACATTGGATTTGCCATATTAATCATCGGTATTTTGTTGTCAAGTTTCTTAAATGAAGAACGAGAAGTGCGCATTCAAACAGGGCAGGCAACTAGTCTTGGCCCTTATGATTTTTATTTTGCATCTACGGAAGGCATGATTGGACCAAATTATCGCGGCATACGCGCTCGTTTCGAAGTGACAAAAAATAAACGCCACATCGCTTTTCTTTACCCTGAAAAAAGAATTTACCCCATACGCGATATGGTGATGACTAAAGTAGCTATTCATCCCAGCCTGTTTCGTGACATTTATCTTGTTCTCGGCGATCCTTTTACGCAAAATGATTGGTCGATTCGCCTTTACTATAAGCCTTTTATTCGTTGGGTTTGGTTTGGTGCTATGATGATGATCATAGGTGGTCTATTATCAATTAAACAGCACAAGAGGTTAGCGTGAAAAAAGCAATTCCATTTATTTTTTTATTCCTCTTCATCTTATTATTTGGGCGCGAATTACTTCACGCTGATCCTAACAAATTAACTTCCTCTCTAACCGGTGAACCCATTCCAAACTTTCAATTACCTACTCTATTATCATCACAAACTTTTTTTAATAATAAAGATTTAATGGGTCACGTGAGTTTATTAAATGTATGGGCAACATGGTGTTATGCTTGTAAAATTGAAGCGCCATTTTTGATGCAGATCAAAAAAAAATATCCTATAGCTATTTATGGTATTGCTTATAAAGATGATCCGGATGAAATTAAAACGTGGTTACAAAAATACGGTGACCCTTATCGTTTAATTGGTAATGATAAAAATGGTGAGGTCGCAATTGATCTTGGCATTTATGGCACGCCAGAAACATTTGTCATTAATAAAGAAGGAAAAATTATTTATCGTCATATTGGTGTGCTTGATCAAAAAACATGGAAATCCATTATTTATCCTTTGATTCAAACATTATGAATACATTGCAAGAACATGCTTGCGGTATACAATAT
>MGXW01000006.1:0-10725 GCA_001801495.1 Gammaproteobacteria bacterium RIFCSPHIGHO2_12_FULL_37_34 | reverse complement strand
CGAACGGAAAACAAAATCGATCGTGCTGAGGGTCGCGCGCAGCGCGACGTCTCGAAGCACGAAGGGTCAATGGAAATTTTGTCGTGTACTGAGGGTTATTTTATTTATTTATTTCATTTTAACTTCTACAAGCTTTGCTGCTGAAGACCTTTATCCATTTCATTCTACAATCGATGCAAAACGATTTGAATTGCTCACCAAAGAAATTCGTTGTGTGGTATGTCAAAATCAAAATCTCGCTGAATCAAATGCACCCCTTGCTAATGATTTGCGTAATAAAATTTATCATATGATCATCGCTAATCAATCCAATCATGAAATTAAATCCTATTTGGTGAAACGTTATGGTGAATTTATTTTATTAAAACCTCGCTTGCATACAACCACCTTCATACTTTGGCTCTTTCCTTTTGCTGCTATACTAATAACACTTTATCGACTATACGTGCTACGATAAATGATTGATTTAACATTTCATGGATGATGAGAATATGTTAGAAGAAAATATCAAATTAATTAAACCCATAAAAAAATATCCTATTATCGGCTGGCGTGAATGGGTGACCTTGCCTGAACTGGGAATAAATAAAATTAAAGCAAAAGTAGATACCGGCGCCCGTACGTCTGCTCTTCATGCTTTTTCCTTAAAACCGTTTGTTGAAAATGGCAAAAATAAAATTAGCTTTGATATCCACCCATTGCAACACAATACTGATCAAATTGTTACCTGCGTGGCTGAAGTCATTGATAAGCGTTTGGTCACTGATTCTGGAGGACACACAGAGGCTCGTTATGTTATTCATACCCCTATCATCATTGCTGGACAAAAGTGGGCCGTTGAGATTACTCTCACCGAGCGAGAAAATATGTTATTTCGGATGTTATTAGGAAGAAGCGCGCTACGTAAACGCTTTATTGTTAATCCGTCTCGCTCATTTATCACCACTAGGACTCCAAAAAAATGAAGATTGCTATTTTATCTAGAAAACATTCTCTTTATTCTACCCAACGCTTGGTGGAAGCTGCACAAACTCGCGATCATCATGCTGATATCATTGATACAATGCGTTGTTACATGAATATTACTTCTGCTCAACCCACTATTCATTATAAAGGTAATGAATTAGACCCTTATGATGCTGTTATTCCACGTATTGGCGCATCTGTTACTTTTTATGGTGCAGCAGTCATTAGACAACTCGAAATGATGGGTGTATTTTGTGTCAACGATTCTGTCGCCATTACGAGAGCACGAGATAAATTACGTTCACTACAATTACTTTCTAAAAAAGGGATTGGCTTACCCGTGACTGGGTTTGCCCATTCATTAGATGAAATAAAAGATTTGATTGCAATGGTCGGCGGCCCTCCACTAGTCATTAAATTTTTGGAAGGCACACAAGGAATCGGCGTTATTTTAGTAGAAACTTCAAAAGCTGCTCGCAGTGTTCTTGAAGCCTTTCTAGGTCTTAAAGTAAATATTATGGTACAAGAATATATTAAAGAAGCAGGTGGCGCTGATATTCGTTGTTTTGTGGTCGGTGGCAAAGTTGTTGCTGCCATGAAAAGACAAGCTAAATTGCCGGAAGAATTTCGATCCAATTTACACCGTGGTGGAATCGCAACTCCCATCGACATCACGGATGAAGAAAGAAACATGGCCATACGTTCTGCTAATATTATTGGTTTGAATGTAGCGGGAATTGATATCATCCGCTCTAATCGTGGTCCTATGATTATGGAAGTAAATGCATCTCCAGGACTAGAAGGTATAGAAAAAACGACTGGCGTTGATGTTGCTAGTGAAATTATTAAATTTACAGAAAGCGGTGTATCACGCAATCATAAAGAAAGAAAAGAATAAAGAATGAGAGCTTGTTTCAAGCAGTGTGTCTATAAAATTTCATAGTAATCAAAGAATTATTTTTCTTTCTTCCGATATTTTTTTGAGCGTACTTTTTTCATAGGAATGAGAGCAAATTTTAGTTCGTATCCAACAGCTGATGCAAATTTTGCAATGGTCAGCAGAGATGGAAAATGTTGGATATCATCATCGCCTGATTCCAGACGAGAAATGACCGGTTTATGGGTACGCATGATTTCAGCCACATCCTCTTGCGTCATATGTCGCTTCTTTCGTGCTTCTCTTAATTGCATAGAGAGTTCAATTTGCAACTTGGTTGCTTCATATACCGCGCGAGATTCGGGATTAGATAATACTTCTTTGCGAAATTGATCGTCCCATGGTACTGGTTTATATGTCATGATTTTTTACCTTTTTCATTCGTTTTATAGCCAATTCCAATTCTTTTTTAGGTGTGCTTTCTGTTTTTTTAATAAACACATGCAGTATCACAATAGTGCTATTAGATACTATGCAAAAAAGTCCTCGCGCTATTCCTGCTTGACCTTTAGCTCGTATTTCAAAGAGACCCTTCCCCATTGCTCTTGTAAATGGCATCCCAATATCAGGGCCTTGCTCCAACATTTTATCCTTAATCGCTTCAAACTTTGCTTTTATCGTTGGGTGAAGCTTACCAACATCATTTTTAACCGTTTCATTGTAAAACTCAATTTTCCACTCCATGAGATAACACCTACTAATCATTCACGACAAAATGTTAACAAGTTTATTAACTTACTGCAATAATGCTTTAAAATCAATAGCCAAGCGACGCAAATCTAATCTGTTTAAGAACAATGAATAAACCATCCAAGCGCTAACAGCAGCAAGATCAGAAAATTGTGGCGGAATATATTTTGGCGCAGCAACTATTCCTTCATCTAATAAATCAGCTAAAATATGCAAGTCTTCTAATGTTGTTTTACCAACAAAAAGTACAGGAATACGTGAAACCAATCCACGTTGTACAGCAAGTCGCATATAATTATAAATTAAAATAAATCCTTTGCTATAAGACAAATCTTTTGTAAAAGGCCCGCCCTCTGGCGTACTGCCACGAAATACTCTCACTGTCGATTGAAAACTATCATTCTCATCTAATCCTTGAGTGCGATAAAATTGATAAACATCAAAAAAATTTGCGCCTTCTTCCGCCATATTCACCGCATTAATCCGATTCGTTAATCGTTGCACACGACCAGGATAAGATGAAAATGTAAATATCTCTGTAATAATAGCTAAACCTTCTTGTGTGACAGTTGAAGAAGGAGGGCCTTTACTTAAAAACGTACAAACCGGCTGCGCCATTCCATTTAGTGTGCTACCTAAATGCACCCATCCCTCGTGAATTTCAAACGTTCGAATTTCGCGACTACTAAATTTCAACCCTTTATGAATTTTAATTCTATCAGCGCCCGCTGATGCATCAGCAATAATACCATCGCTTAATTCAACTCTAAGATGAGCTCGATCAGAAAAATAATTGGCGAGTCTATCACTTAATATCTCCACCGTTTCTTCGCTAGAATATTTTTTTTCATCTGCTTTCGTGTCTACTTGATCTTTAATATTAGCTAATGTTTCAGTGACTAACGTTGCTAAATCTTTCAAAGTAGGTGCGCCAACGTGGAAAACATCTTGTGAACTACCATATAATTCTTTGGAAATTTCTGAAAACTGTGGTGTACCACGCGCCATGAGCATTTCAATCACACGACAATATTCATAACACATACGCTGCATAATACTTCCTACACCACTATATTGGCCTAAGCAACGTCGAATACTTTGCTCGATATCACGAAATTCTTGAATTTTAATAGTGGGATCAAAACAAAGTGGGTTGTGCTGAACATAATATTGATTATCTATTGTCGGTAATTTCTTACATTTGTGTTCAAAAAAATATTCTTCTACACTCATATCCCATTTCAATGTATCAAGAACGCGAATTGGTTTTTGTGCTGCTACAATTCGTTCTGAAAGCTCGTGAATGGTTTGTGCGTATTCTCCTAATATTTCACCATTTGCCATCGCAATGAAATCCTTGAGTCTAGTATTAATATTATAGCGACAGTAGTGGAAATATTTTTGAACAAAGCAATGATTGTAAGCCATAACACATTGATAGTTAAAAAGAATATATATTTTAGTCACACGAACTTTTGGTGGAATATTACCAGAGCCTGTTCACCTGATATTGATCAAAAGCTTTATCGTTGCTTAGTATGAATAAATTTTCTTCTAATACTTGGGAAATCAGTAGTCGATCAAATGGATAATGAAAAAATCTTTTGATTTATAAAAATATTTTCATATCCCCTAAATACGCCTGAATGATAGAAATAGCTGCTAAACTAGCTGTTTCTGTTCGTAATATGCGTGGGCCTAAATAGAGCGGAGAAAATTGATGGTGAATAGCCAAGTGAACTTCGTCATCTGTCAATCCTCCTTCTGACCCCACTAATAAAATAATTGATTTTATTTCAGGTAAATTTTTAAAATTCATATCAGCAGCATGATAAGGAGATAAAACAAAACAATGGTCTGCTTTAGCAAGTTCAATCCATTCATTAAACATGATTGGTGCGGTTATGCTGGGTAAGCGATTACGCCCACATTGTTCGCATGCACTAATTGCAACAGCCTGCCAATGAGCTAAACGTTTTTGTTGCGCACTACTTTTACTGAAGTGACAGCGCTCGGTTATCAATGGCATAATGGTTTGAACACCTAATTCAACGCTTTTTTGCACAATGACATCCATTTTGTCACCGCGTGCGATGCCTTGAGCTAAGCTGATTGCTACTTCCGACTCTACTTCATGCGCTATAAATTGTTTAATTTCTACTTCAACATATTTTTTATCAATTCGATTAATCACCCCTGTATACTCTCCACCTTTTCCATTAAATAAAACTAAAGAGTCACCTGGTTTAGCGCGCAATACGTAAGCTACATGGTGACTTGCTTTTTCATCAAGACGAATAGTAGTGTAAGATTTAAGCGTGCTCGTTTGATAAATACGCGGAATAGACACGAGAGATTATCCTTTAAGAAGATAATCATAAACCAGCACACCACCGATAAGATGCTCTTGAATAATGCGCTCCAATACTTCTGATGTACAAGAGTGATACCAAACCCCTTCAGGATAAACTACCGCAATTGGACCATTCTGACAAATTCGAAAACAATTTGCCTTGGTGCGATAAATACCGCCTTGCCCAGTTAGATGCAATTCTTCTAAACGATTTTTTAGAAACTCCCAAGATTGAAGACCAGATGCTTTGTCACAACATTTAGGAATAGTTTGATCGCAACATAAAAAAATATGCCGTCTAATTTCTTTTAAATGCAGCTTGTGTACACGTTGTTCCAAGGATTCTATCATGATCAAAACTCTAGCTATCCTGTCAGGAACTTACTATCATACTCACCTATCATGAGAGCACAAGTATGAGTGGCATAACTAAACTATATATTCAAACCCATGGCTGCCAAATGAACGCGTACGATTCCAGTAAAATGGCTGATGTGCTCATGGCCGCTCATCGTATAGAAAAAACAGACTGCCCAGAAGAAGCAGATATCTTATTGCTTAATACTTGTTCAATTCGTGAAAAAGCTCAAGAAAAGGTATTTTCTGAATTAGGTCGATGGCGTGCTTTGAAAAATAAGAAACCACACGTGATTATTGGTGTGGGTGGGTGTGTTGCTAGTCAAGAAGGTGAAGCTATTCTGAAACGCGCGCCTTATGTTGATTTGATTTTTGGTCCGCAAACTATCCACAGACTAGGTGAAATGTTAGCTAAACGTCAAACCCAACATCGACCCATCGTAGATATCAGTTTTCCGGAAATTGAAAAATTTGATCGCTTACCCGAACCAAAAGCAGAAGGCCCCACTGCTTTTGTAACCATCATGGAAGGTTGTAGCAAATATTGCAGTTTTTGTGTTGTCCCTTACACACGTGGCGAAGAAATCAGCAGACCATTTGACGATGTCCTTGCTGAAATTGTGCAATTGAGCGAACAAGGGGTAAAAGAAATTACCTTGCTTGGACAAAATGTGAATGATTATCGCGGTACTCAGTTTGAAGGTGGCTTCGCAGATTTAGCAACGCTTGTAAACTACGTCGCTGCGATTGATCATATCGAAAGAATTCGCTTTACTACCTCACATCCTGTCGCTTTCTCTAATCATCTTATTTACGCCTATGCAACTATCCCTAAACTCGCTAATCATTTACATTTGCCTGTTCAAAGTGGATCAGACCGCATTTTAGCCGCAATGAAACGCGGGTATACTATTTTAGAATATAAAGCAAAAATGCGGCGTTTGCGCAAAGCAAGGCCAGATATTAGTATCACTTCTGATTTTATCATTGGCTTTCCCGGTGAAACTGAAGCTGATTTTGAAGATACAATCAACCTGATTCACGACATTGGTTTTGATCAATCTTTTAGTTTTATTTATAGCCCAAGACCTGGCACACCTGCTGCGAAATTACCTGATCATCTTTCAATAGAAATTAAAAAGCGCCGCCTAGCCATTTTGCAAGAGCATATTACTTTAAACGCACGCAAAATAAGTGAAAGCATGATAGGAACCATACAAAAAATTATTATTCTCGGTGAAGCTGTAAAACATCCCGAGCAAGTATCTGGACGTACCGAAAATAATCGAGTCGTTAATGTTAAGGGAGATAGGGCATTAATTGGTCAGCTTGTCAGTGTAAAAATTACTGAAGCCCAGCCTAATTCGCTAAGAGGGGAATTGGTTTAAGCGCAAGGATGCCAAAAAAATCGCTAGCCATCGGGGGGTGGGTTTAAGCTATAATTAGATTATTAGGGTACCTTGAGGATCAAAATAGAAGTTGAACATACTGCTCTACTCCGAAATATTAACGCTTGCACCAGAAGACAACCATCGGCTGTTTAATCTCTGCGGTAAATTAAACGAACATTTAAAACTCATCGAAAAGCGCCTCGGTGTGATGATTAAACAACGTGGCCATACCTTTTCTGTGAGTGGTGATCGTAAATCAGTGAAACACGCATGTGACACATTAAACAACCTCTATCAAGAGACTGAAAAAATGCCTGTACTCGAACCAAAAGAAGTCCATCTTTATTTACAAACCATTGGCAAAAAACAACACTATACTCAACAGGATAATTGCATGGAAGTTCGCTTAAAAAAGGGTGTGATTACAGCACGCGGTGAAAATCAAGTTCGCTATCTTCGTAGCATTTTGCAAAATGATATTAACTTCGGAATAGGGCCTGCTGGAACAGGTAAAACCTATATTGCTGTTGCCTGTGCGCTTCAAGCGTTGGAAACCGAACGTGTTAGCCGTATCATATTGGTTCGCCCTATTGTTGAAGCCGGCGAAAAACTAGGATTTCTCCCAGGTGATATTGCACAAAAAGTACACCCTTATCTGAAACCCCTATATGATGCTTTATATGAAATGATGGGCTTTGAAAAGGTGAATCAACTGATTGAAAAAGATATTATCGAATTATTACCACTTGCCTATATGCGCGGACGATCTTTAAACGACTCTTTTATTATTCTAGATGAAGGTCAAAATACTACCATCGAACAAATGAAAATGTTTTTAACTCGTATTGGCTTTAACTCAAAAGCTGTGATCACAGGTGATATCACCCAGATTGATCTAAGTAACCGTCATGATTCTGGTTTGGTTCATGCAAGCGATATACTAAAAGATATTCCTGGCATTAGTTTTACTCAATTTCAAGTTTCTGATGTAGTACGCCACCCCCTCGTACAAACCATCGTGGAAGCTTATAAATTACACGAGAATAATAATCGAATAAAAAAATTCTAAATTGAACACATTATGTTTCATATTACTATTCAATATGCCGCCGATAAAGCGCTTGCCCCCAAAGCACGGTTATTACGCAAATGGGCCAAGCAAACATTAAGTAAACAAATCAAATCTGCGGATATCACTATACGCATTGTGGATAAAAATGAAATGTCTATATTAAATGCCACTTATCGCCATAAACATGCTCCTACAAATGTTTTGTCATTTCCTTTTTCTACATCAAACAACAGTACGCTTTTATTAGGCGATATTATTATTTGCGCTGATATCGTCAACCAAGAAGCGCAAGAACAACATAAATCACCCCGCGCACATTGGGCACATATGGTGATACATGGTGTTTTTCATTTGCTTGGTTTCGATCACAAAACAAATCGAGATGCAAAAATAATGGAATCATTAGAAATTAAAATAATGGAAACATTAGGATTTACTAATCCTTATGAGGGTATAAAAGATGAATGACGCTCTAAAAAACACTAACAACCCAGTTAAATCACGCTCTTGGTTGGAGCGTTTAACGGCACTACTCGTACGTGAACCGAAAAATAGAGAACAACTCACAGAAATTCTGCGCGATGCAGAAGAACGCAATGTATTAAGTGCGGATATTCTAAGCATGATTGAGCGTATTTTACTGGTGTCTGAAATGCAAGTGCGAGAAGTAATGATTCCAAAAACACAAATGGTCGTCGTACGCAAAGATAGTAAGTTCGAGAAAATCTTACCTATTGTGATTGAATCTGGTCATTCTCGCTTTCCAGTAGTAGATGCTTCTCTAAAAGATGTGGTCGGTATGTTACTTGCCAAAGATCTTTTGAAATACGGTTTTCAACAAGAACCGCAATCATTTTCCATGAATACCATGATACGTCCCGTTATTTTTGTGCCACAAAGTAAACGTTTAGATATTCTATTACGCGAATTTCGAGTGAATCGTAATCATATTGCTATTGTGATTGATGAATATGGTCACGTCGCAGGCTTGGTGACGATTGAAGATGTTTTAGAACAAATTGTTGGCGACATTGAAGATGAATACGATATTGATGAAGAAAATGGGCACATTAAAAAATTAGATGATGGTGTATGTATCGTAAAAACGTCTACCTCTATTGAAGAATTTAATAACTATTTCCATTCTGATTTTAGTCATGATGAATTTGATACGATCGGTGGTATTGTGTTACAAAGTTTCGGGCATTTACCCAAGCGTGGCGAAATAACCAAAATTCAAACTTTCCGCTTTAAGGTTTTGCATGCTGATAATCGCCGCATTTATTTGGTGGAAGTGAAAGTGGGGAAGGGCAAAAAACGAGATTAATGATACCAATAGTTGTCATATATGACAACTATTGGTATCATTAATAAATGAAAAATACACAAACATCTGTTGAATTATTTCAATTACTCTTCCTACAGCAATTGGAAGGAAAATTAGATAAAAAGCTCTATGCTTTAAAAGGTGGCTGCAATTTACGATTTTTTTTCAAAAGCATCCGGTACTCAGAAGATATTGATTTTGATGTCGCCATTATTTCCAAAATAACTCTAGAGAATAAAATAAACAAAATTCTAAACAGCATCCATTTTAAGCAGATCTTACAAAGTAAAGGGATGGAAATTATTCAATCAAATCCTGCTAAACAAACTGAGACAACACAACGATGGAAATTGCTTTTACATGTTAGAAATTCAACTATTCCTGTTCCTACAAAAATTGAATTCTCACGACGCAAAATGGACAAAGGAGTTGCATATGTTGCTATCGATAATGATATTGTTAATCAATATAATCTTTATCCTATCCTCTGTAATCACTATGAATGTCATACGGCTTTCTTACAAAAAATGCGCGCGCTCATTAACAGAACTGAAACACAGGCTAGGGATGTTTTTGATTTAAAATGGTTGTTAGATCAAGGAACAGATGTATCTTTAATTAATTTTTCACCAGAAGAAATTCGATCCGCTATAGGAAATATTCGTAGTCTTCATTATACCGATTTCAAAGGACAAGTTATCGCTTATTTAATGGAAGAATATAAACACTTTTATGATTCTCCGAAAAAATGGGATGAAATTTGCACCAAGGTTATAACCGCTTTACGAGAGATAAAATAATGCGCCTGATTGATATAGAGCAAAAACTGCTAACATTGAAACAACCCATTCTACAAACTCGTGATGTTTCTGCTTATTTGAACATTCCTTGTGCACAAGCCAGTAAAATATTAGATCGTCTTGCCGCTGCGGGTCGATTTGTACGTTTGATGCGCGGTAAATGGGTTACAACACCGCAAATTGATCCATTAATTTTACCAGCATCCCTAACCGCTCCATTTCCCAGCTATATCTCACTACAAACAGCTCTCTTTTATCATGCGATGATTTCTCAAATTCCACATACTATTTATGCAGTCTCGCTAGCACGCACACATTATTACATAACCAGCTTTGGAAGCATTTCTATTCACCATGTAAATCCAAATTTTTTCTTTGGTTTTGCAAGAAACAATCAAATTAATATTGCAACACCAGAGAAAGCTTTAATAGATGTATTATATCTTACTTCAGCAAAATCTAACTTATTCAAAGCACTGCCTGAAATAGAATTTCCAAAATCATTTAATTACAAAAAAGCAAAAGCTATCATTAAGAAAATTCCCTCGCAACGAGTAAGGACTCTTGTGCAAAAAAGATTTGAGAAATTGTTATCTAACCCAAACTCGGCATAAGAACATTTTGTCCATTTATCATTTTTAATACCTATGGATGTTTTTTTTAATATGTTGCCGTATAATTACAAATTAAGACTTGAACTCTTAATTTGTAAAGAAACGATAACCATGTCAACTACTCCCGTCTAAAGGCGGAAGCTTGTAAATGAATCGCTACGATATCATGATGTTGCGGTCTATTCTTGTTTTAATATTGAAAAGTTATTTAAAGAATT
>MGXW01000005.1 GCA_001801495.1 Gammaproteobacteria bacterium RIFCSPHIGHO2_12_FULL_37_34 | reverse complement strand
TGAGCTACGGGCGCAATAATCTTCGGGGTAGAGGGATTTGAACCCCCGACATCCTGCTCCCAAAGCAGGCGCGCTACCAGACTGCGCTATACCCCGATCATAGCCAAAAATATTCAAATATAATCGCGAAGAGACATGGATCATACTCAGCAGGACAAAAATCGTCAATGAACTTGTCACTGACTCAGCGGCTCTAGGCTTGAGATAAATTTTACTATATCTTATAAGAAATGTACTATTTCTCATGAAAATCTTGTGAAGCGATGATACCCTATGACTGCTAACACTATCGATGGTAAAGCACTTGCTACGATCATTAAAAAGGACATTAGCGAAAAAATTAAGTCTAGGATAGCTCAAGGTTATCGACCACCCGGCCTTGCCGTTATTTTAATTGGTGAAGACCCAGCAAGTAGTATCTATGTTCAAAATAAACGCCAAGCATGCGAACAAGTTGGTATCCATTCGGTTTATCATCATCTTCCTACTCAAATAGAAGAAAACAGCTTAATTGAATTGATCCACTCACTCAACCAAGATGAAAAAATAGATGGTATTTTATTGCAGCTTCCACTTCCCAAACACATTGATGCTGATAAAGTATTAGAACATATTCATCCTCAAAAAGATGTCGATGGATTTCATCCTTACAATCTCGGTCGACTTGCACAACGCCGCCCGCTTCTACGTCCATGCACTCCATATGGTGTCATGATGTTACTTGAACACATTAAACAAATTTATAAGGGTAAACATGCAATCATCATTGGCGCATCAAACATTGTGGGTAGACCAATGGCACTGGAATTACTGATTGCGGGTGCAACAGTAACTGTTTGTCATCGTTTTACACATGAACTTTCGCATTATGTAAAACAAGCCGATATTTTAATTTCTGCTGTTGGTAAACCTGGCTTGATAAAAGGATCATGGATTAAACCGGGATCAACTGTTGTTGATGTGGGCTTCGTTCGTCTTTTAAATGGCACAATTACTGGAGACGTTGAATTCGATATTGCGAAAGAACATGCCGCATGGATCACCCCTGTTCCTGGTGGAGTTGGGCCGATGACAGTCGCAATGCTATTGGGCAATACATTGTTTGCTGCTAACCCGCATCGTGAGTAGTAAAATTACTGGTTTGCCAAAGGGTTATTCATGATTGCTTGTAATGAAGGCCCCTCCTATACTCAAAATGAATTATATCCCTGGGGGATGCTATCCGTGACGCAAAGCGCCAAGCACTTTGCCGAAAAATTAAATAGTTGCCTAGATAACACAGATGCTCCCACACACATTCGTGAACGAGCTGTTATCTTAAGCAAAATGCTTGATATTTCAAAACAACAAGCATGGATTTTACTAGAAGGGCACACACTACCTGACTCCTCATTAATACAAAAAATCGCGAACGAATTCGATGTCGATCCAAAATGGTTATCTGGTGAAAAATAACCACCTCAATAAAGGAAAATTCTGTTTATGGAAAAAAAATATTTGTTACCAATATCTGAAACAATTTCTTCTTCCTGGCAAAAAGTAGATGGTATCTAAGTTTTGGTTTTATTGGAACCCCAGTGCTTTTTCTTAAAAAATTTCTTTTTTGAATGACGGCGCTCATCATCATTACTTGCAAAACGATGTTTACGATGAATAGGCTGATGTTGATTATGCAATTTCTCTTTGTTATGCGGCATATCTCGTTTGTCGTTTGACTCCGTGAGCGGAATATCTTGCATCAATTTAAGCCGCACCCCCATAAATCGTTCGATTCGCTGTATATGGCGGGTATCAGTTGGTAATACAAATGAAATGGCTATACCACTTTTTCCAGCTCTCCCTGTTCGACCAATGCGATGCACATAATCTTCACAAAATTTTGGTAAATCATAATTAATCACATGGGTGACATCATGAATATCAATACCGCGCGCTGCAACATCTGTAGCTACTAAAAATTGAATTTTACCTTGTCGTAATTGATCAATTGTGCGATTACGAACATTTTGTCTCAAATCGCCATGTAGCGCTGCTGCTGCAAATCCTTGATCACGTAATTCATAAGCCAGTTGATTGGCATGCACTTTAGTAGCAGAAAAAATAATGGCCTTATAAATAGTCGCGTCATTTAAAAAGTGCTTAAGCAACCGTGTTTTATGTTGAAGATTCTTAGCTTTATATAATTCTTGTTTGATTTGCGGTGCTGCAATACATTTATTAGATAAATCAATGCGAATTGGATTTTTCATGAAATACTGAACATGTTTAATCAGACGATTATCAAGTGTAGCACTAAAAAGTAATGTTTGACGGTGAGATGGCGTCAGTTTAATAATCTGTTTAACATCCTCAATAAATCCCATATCCAACATGCGATCTGCTTCATCTAGAACTAACATATCAACATGCGCCAAATTAACCCGTTTATTTTCTAAATGATCAAGCAAACGACCAGGTGTCGCAACAACAATATCTGCTCCACGCGCAAGATCTCTCATTTGATGATGATAAGGCATACCGCCTACTAAACTGATAATTTTAAAATTTGAAAATTTGCCATAGATAGTTGCGGCTTTAGTAATTTGATTTGCTAACTCACGTGTAGGGGTCAAAATTAAAACCCGCACCTGTTTTGTTGCAACCTGTTGGTTAAGGTGATGCAAAGCAGGTAAAATAAAAGCAGCCGTTTTTCCTGTGCCTGTCTGTGCAGATGCCATTAAATCTTTTTTTGCTAAAATAAGTGGGATAGTTTGTTGTTGAACAGGTGTCGCTTCTTTATAACCACACGCTTGAATTGCTTTAAAAATTTTTGGATGTAAATTTAATTGTTCGAATGACATGGTTTTTTCCTCGTCGTTGTACAAGCTATGAAAGGGTTGAACCAAGCTGCTTGCAAGGAAACAAACCACCTCTCTGGCGTTAAAAGTATTTCATCGCCAACTTCAAAAATGATTATTCCAACAGATTGTAAAATGGAAAAAAGCAGGATTGGAGATGATTTATTAATATAACTTTGTTAGTTGATCACTAAATGGTAAAAAAAGCAAGGATAATTTACATTTCCCCCAATACGCCTTGCAAACTATCAATTGTCTCATCAATCTGCTCTTTCGTAATGATTAAAGGCGGAGCTAAACGGATAACAGTATGGTGAGTTTCTTTTGTTAAAATGCCATGCTCTAAAAGCTTCAAGCAAATAGTGCGTGCTGAGTATTTTTTATCAATTTCTAAGCCTATTAATAGCCCTTTACCACGAACTTCCTTAATAAGTGGTGATTGGATTTCCCGCAATTTTCGTTGAAAATAGTTGCCCATTTCAGCTGCGTTTGTAATGAGGTTCTCATCAAGCAAAACTGCGATCGCCATTGCGCCAACAGCAGATGCCAATGGATTGCCACCAAATGTACTCCCATGATCCCCTGGCATAAAAACATCCATGATTTCTCGACGAGAAAGAAATACCGAAATTGGAAGTAAACCACCCCCTAATGCTTTTCCAAGTACTATTCCATCTGGATGAACATCTTCATGTTCACAAGCGAGCAGTTTGCCTGTTCGGCCTAATCCTGTTTGAATTTCATCACAAATCAATAACAATTGGTGTTTTCGGCAAATTTCTTCGCAGGCTTTTAAATAGCCTGATGCTGGTACCTGAATACCCCCTTCACCCTGAACAGGTTCCACTAAAAAAGCAGCTGTATGAGGTGTAATAGCCTGCTCAAGCTGGTTAACATCCCCATAAGGAATGATTTTAAAGCCCGGTGTATAAGGTCCAAACTTATCTCTATATTGAGGTTCGGTAGACATAGAAATAGCTGTAATGGTTCGACCATGGAAATTACCTTGACAAACAATAATTTCCGCTTGATATTGCGGGACATCTTTAACTAAATAAGCCCATTTACGTGCTGCTTTGATAGCGGTTTCAACAGCTTCAACACCGGTATTCATAGGAAGCGCTTTATCAAAGCCAGTTAATTTACATATACGTTCAAGAAAAACACCTAGTTTATCGGTATAAAATGCCCGAGAAACGATATTTAACTGACTCGCTTGCTCTTGTAAGGCGCGTATTAACTTGGGGTGACAATGACCATGATTAACGGCTGAATAAGCACTCATCATATCAATATAACGCTTACCCGCATCATCCCACACATAAACACCCTGAGCACGCACTAATACCACCGGTAAAGGCGAATAATTATGCGCACAATACAGTTGTTCGCGTTCAATGATTGGATTTGACATGTGGTTGTCTCATAAAAATAAAAGGTGCTCTTTTCGGAATGTCTCAAAATCCCATGTTACCATTTTAGGAACCTCAGTAGCGCTTTAGGCTTTCCTCTCATCAAATGCGATCTACCCAAGGACTTGCACACCACGCTACAATCATGTTCCAAATTGTCATCATTTAAAGGTTTTGGACGAATTTCCGAGAAAAAGCACCTTTTATTCCTCTCCTTTAAAGTATAGGTAAGTTTCATCACTTTTCAATTGATAACCCATTTGTAATTTTTAATTAATCTCTATATAGTCCTTAACAGATATAGAATGGATCGGATACCTATATGAATAATATAGTAAAAAATGATAACATCGCTCAAATATCCTCTCTCAGCCATGATGGACGTGGTATTGCTATCATTCAACATAAAACAACCTTTATTGAAGGCGCATTACCAAATGAAATAATCACCTACCAAATGGTCCGTAAACGCACCCACTACAATGAAGCAAAAATAATCGATATCATTCAGCAAGCAGCAGAACGTGTAAAGCCACCTTGTCCTCATTTTGATTTATGCGGTGGATGTAGTTTGCAACACCTTCATGCTGAGGCTCAGCTGATGTTTAAACAACAAACCGTATTAAATCAATTAAAACATATTGGGCGAGTCACACCAGAATATGTCATGCCGCCTTTAACTGCTCATACTATAGGTTATCGAAGAAAGGCACGTTTAGGTGTTAAATTTGTTACAAAAAAAAATAAACTGCTTGTGGGTTTTAGAGAAAAATCCAGTCGATACCTTGCTGATCTTGATCAATGTATCATTTTACATCCTCACATAGGATTGCATTTACAAACATTAGGGCGATTTATTGCATCACTTGCTATTTACCAAGCTATTCCTCAAGTGGAAGTTGCCATGGGTGATCATGAGATTGCATTGGTCTTTCGTCATTTACTACCTCTTTCATTACTCGATAAAGAAAAATTCATCACCTTTGGGCAACAACATGGGTTTCATATTTATTTACAACCTCATTCTCCTGCTTCAATTGAAAAAATATGGCCAGACGATAATAAGCAAGAATTAACTTACTCCCTGCCAGACCAACAAATTGAATTTTTATTTCATCCTCTCGATTTTACTCAAATTAATTTGGAAGCTAATCGTTTAATGGTAAATAAAGCAATAGAATTATTAGATTTAAATACAAACGATTCTGTGCTTGATCTCTTTTGTGGCATAGGCAACTTTACTCTACCCATTGCACGTTATACAAAAAGTGTCACAGGAATTGAGGGGCATGCTGCTATGATAGCAAGAGCTAAGAAAAATGCTGAACATAATCACATTCAAAATACGCATTTCTATGTTGCTAATCTTGAAAACCCTGTGGAACCTCAAAATGCCCTCTGGCTCAATCAGTCCTATGACAAAATACTAGTGGATCCTCCACGTGTTGGTGCAAAAGAAATATTGATGCATTGCAAACCAGCTAGAAGATTGGTATATGTTTCCTGCCATTCAGCTACACTTGCGCGAGATGCAGAAATATTATCTTATCAATTGGGTTATCAGTTAAAAAAAATTGGTATAATTAATATGTTTCCACACACATCTCATATTGAAACCATTGCTGTATTTGATCAGGTATAAGTTATGAAAGACATTGATGAGCTCCCTATACTCGATTCCGAACTAACTAAAAAGCTGGCAGGAAAGAAATATGATTTAGTACAAGATATACTTGCTTTGCTTATCAAAGAATTGCCAAATGATTTAACCGTAATGAATCAATTATATCAGCAAAAAAAATATCGAGAACTCGAACAACGCTTACATCAACTTCATGGTGCATTATGTTATTGTGGAACGCCACGTTTAAAAACAATTGTGGCACAATTAGAATCCAAACTCAAAAACAAAACTATTGATGATGATTTAACTGTTTTCTTCAATAAACTAAACTCTGAAACAACTCTTTTGTTGCAGCATTATGCCGCCATAAAGAAAATGCCGCTTAAGTATAAACTTAAACGGCATTATGTTAAAAAATTGTTGATTATTTAACAACAGTAACGTCTTCAGCCTGAAGACCTTTCTGCCCCTGTGTAACAGTAAACTCTACTCGCCATCCTTCTTCGAGTGTGCGATAACCATCGCCTCGGATTGCTCTGTAGTGCACAAACACATCACCACCTGAATCACGTTGAATAAATCCATACCCTTTACTGTTGTTGAACCATTTTACGGTTCCAATTTCACGTGCTGCTGACATAACTCTCTACCTTTGATAATTAAACGAAATACCTACATCGGATGATACCTTACCGCGGGGAAAACCTTAAGGCAGGACACACTGATGATGATTTATTATAGCAGATTATTAAAACAATAAAAGCCCTCTGTTAAGAGGAGAATGTTCATTAAGCTGTGTCATTGCTTATGTAACTCGGGAACGTACATCCCTGTACTCGGCGCTTTAAACCATCCATGGCCGCGACGTCCCTCGTCTACATAAGCAATGACAAAGCTTAATGAACATTCTCGTTAAGAGAGGCTTGCTCTTAACTAAATCGGCACAGTACAATGCCATCCTATCGTTTAAGAGTACTTCATGCGTGTTCTTAATCATTCATCGTAACAATTGGATAACAGATCTCTTCTGTCTCGCTCTATTTTTGTTGCTTTTTTATACTGTCTTTCTTGGTAGTTATCCTTTATTTACTCCTGATGAAGGTCGATATGCTGAAATCGCCCTCAATATGATCCATACCAGCGATTATATTACGCCACGCGTGAATGGAGCCATTTTTCTGGATAAACCTATTTTATATTTCTGGCTACAAGCATGCGCCATAAAGTTATTGGGTGTAAACGAATGGGCTGTACGATTGTTTCCTGCATTATTTGGCATATTAGGAGTGATCATCACCTATAGTTGTGGAAGAGTGTTGTTTGATAGACGAAGCGGCTTGATTGCAGCTATCATTTTAGCGACCACTCCTCTTTATTTTGGTGGCACACATTATGCCAATTTAGACTTGGAAGTAGCGGTTTTAATTAGCTGCTCACTCTTAACCTTTCTTTCAGCATTGTATTCTCCTCATCGTCTTTATTTTCTATTCATTGCTTATGCATCTGCGGCATTAGCCTTTTTAACTAAAGGACTCATTGGTTTTGTTTTCCCAATCATGATTATTGGAACATGGGTATTGCTAACAAAACAATGGCGGGTATTAAAAAAAATTTATTTTATTCCTGGGCTCATACTCATCATGAGTATAGTAACCCCTTGGTACATCTTAGTTCAAAAAGCAAATCCTTCGTTCATCCATTATTTTTTTGTTGGCCAACAAATCACTCGCTACCTTTCTGGCAGGATTTTTAATAATCAAATGCCCATTTGGTTTTTTATCCCTGTTATTTTAATCGGTTTTTTACCGTGGATTTTTTTTGTTTTACCTGCTTTTTTGAAATCTATTTCACCTGAGAATCCCATTAAATTATTTTTACTATTATGGGTAACGATTGTTTTTACATTTTTTTCTATTCCACACTCCAAATTGGTGGGTTACATTCTACCCATCTTTCCGCCATTTGCATTATTAGTTGGGCATTATTTATCTGCCACCTGGAACCAATCCAAACGATTCCTTTTCATTATTTGCGTCTCAGTGAATATTATATTTCTGCTTACTCTAACAGCTAGCGCAAGCTATCTTAATCGAACCTCTGTTAAACCATTAGCCTTACAATTACAACACATCATTCAACCCCAAGACGAAGTTGTCGCTTATTTTAGATATTACCAAGATATTCCTTTTTATTTTGGACAGCATATCACTGTTGCAGCAGATTGGAGTCCATCTATCATTGAGCAAAATGATAATTGGTTGCGCGAATTTTGGAATAGTACGTTATTTGAAAATAAAAAAAATAATCGGTTCATCAATGAATATGTCTTTTGGCAACGTTGGCAAACAAAACATTTATTGGTATTGGTAAGCGCCAATCGTTTAGATCAATTTCGTATTCACACGAAAAATTATTCCATCCTTGGTGAATATAATAATGTTTTCTTGATTAGCAACTCATCTGACGCAATAAAAGCAAAATAATGACAAACTAGGGCGCCATGTGGTATCACATTGTGTGCTGGCTGGATAAGGTACGATGCGAAGTAAAGCCAAATTAAAATCATGTTTACTAAACCTATGATGGAGATTTTTATCTTGATAAGATTCACGTTTCCATAGATGATGCGTATCAATTGCATAAGTATAGGTTTCAAAGCGTGTGAATCGTTCAGAAATCGGAGAGTAAGTATAAAGTTTAAACCCTGGATTATTACCATAAATGGGACTAATGGAAGGTGTTCCTGTTATCGGAATACGATGCACATGGCTTAATGTTAAAATTTGAAACCAATCGGTATGTAAATGCCCAGCAAACACACCTAAAATCTCCGGTGCAAATTGTCTTAGTTCCGCTTCAAAGCGTTTAGTGTAATTTAATTTCCATAAATCGAGCAGCCTGAACAAACGAAATTCTAAACTAGCATAAATATCAATCCCAGGTGGGATATGCATCGCAATCATTACTTTTTGTTGTTTGGCTTGCGCTAATGCTAATTGATCATGAAACCAATCTAACTCTTTCCATGCCGCTTGATTTGTCCTTCGACCAACCGCTTTATCTGAAAATAAAACAGTATTTAAGACAATCAAGCGCAAATCAGGTTGGATATCAACTGCATAATAACCATCTATCGGAAACGTTGATGCCATTCGCACACGATTTGTTTTATCTTTAATTAAAGTGATCCAAACGTTTTGCAAATCGTTATAAAATTTTCCATTCGAATAAAATGTATAATTACCATCGTATGAATCATTATTGCCAATCACTGGAAAAATGCTAACGTTTGGAAAAGCGTGAGTCAGTTCATAGGTTACATATTCAAAAGTTTTATTAAAAAAAGATTGGTACCCGGTTTTAGAATAATCCATTGTATATTGTCTATAATACTCTTGATAATCATGCCCAATAAAATCGCCAAGCACTAAAACAAATTGAGCATCCTTCTGCTCAGCAATTTGTTTAGCAGCAACCAAGAAAGAGGCAAATAAAGGATAATTCGTATTAAATCGGTAAGCAGGAGGTATCCTATCATATTGTTTTAATATAGGTGACCATTGCCAAACAGGTAATCGCCGAAGCCGCTCAATTAAAGGACATGGTTTTATTTTTTCCTGATAACAAGCTAGAAACGGGTCGAAATGAATATCTGCGATAGTAATAAACCGTATCTCATCGTTTTGTTGAGCAAATAATCGAACAGAATGTAAACTCGTTAAGATCAAGCAAAGGAGAATTAAAAACTTATATCTATCAGGTAAATTCATCCTGATTTATCCCATAATGCTTGCAAACGCTGATCACGCCCACATTGATAGCGATAAAAATGATAGCGTATTGGATTTTTCTTATAATATTTTTGATGGTATTCTTCTGCTGGATAAAATGTCTTTGCTGGTAAAATTTGCGTAGCAACGTGAGAAAATCGACCAGCATCAACAAGTTTTTTTCGGCTAGCGAAAGCCAGTTCTTTTTGCTGTTGATCTTGATAAAATATAACTGCTTTATACTGATCGCCTTTATCACAAAATTGTCCTTCTGTATCGGTAGGATCAGTGCTGTGCCAAAAGATATCCAATAATTGTTGATAACTGACTTTGGCTGGATCATATAGAATTTGTACGGATTCATAATGACCAGTGCCGCCGCGAGATACTTGCTCATAAGTGGGATTTGCCACATCGCCACCGGTATAACCCACTATCGTTTTAATCACGCCCGGAACTTTATCAAAATCTGCTTGGGTACACCAAAAACAACCCCCAGCAAATATCGCAACTGCTGTTTTTGAAGAAGCTGCTGATAATGATGCTAAAGACACCATAAACACCATCAATACACAAAATAATATGTTATATTTTAACATAGAGCCTTTAGAAAATAATATATAATAAATAATGAGACATAGAAGGAGAGCATCGTGAAACTGTTTATTTTAAATTCCCTCATTACTAGCTTATGGCTTTCGACAGCTTCAGCTGCTAACTATCAGAAACCAAGCGATACTGTATTAAAACAAAAGCTCACCTCTATGCAATACTATGTTACACAAGAAAAGGGAACAGAAAAACCTTTTAATAATGCTTATTGGAATAATGAAAAACCTGGCATTTATGTTGATATTGTTTCCGGTGAGCCCCTCTTTAGCTCACTTGATAAATACGATTCAAAAACAGGTTGGCCGAGCTTTACTAAACCACTTGACCCCAGTAACATTGTGCTCAAACAAGACAACGGTTGGTTTATTCAGCGTACAGAGGTTATTTCTAAACATGCTAAATCACATCTGGGACATGTTTTTGACGATGGCCCACCACCTACTTTCAAGCGTTATTGTCTCAATTCAGCTGCACTTGAATTTATTCCACTCGAAGATTTGAAAAGACGCGGTTACGGCGAATATTTGCCTTTGTTTGAACAAA
>MGXW01000004.1 GCA_001801495.1 Gammaproteobacteria bacterium RIFCSPHIGHO2_12_FULL_37_34 | reverse complement strand
AAAAATCATGCTATCAGCAAGAAGTGCAAACACTAAAATAGAATTGATAAAAATAGAAATCAAAAAAACAATCCAAAAGCGCGGGGATGCCATAGCTAATATAATAACGACCAAATAACCGAATAAAAATAAAATACTAATTTGTGCAATAAAAGAAATCGCTAAAAAAGCCCAAATAAAAAGGGCCTCGAATACACTATTAGTGATAGCATTAAAATTTGGCAGAATATGCCTATAATTAAAAGCGACCAATAAGGAGAGGATAATATTGATTAGAAAAAAATAAAGTATAAAGCGGCATAAAATTCGGCGAGATTCCATCGCAAATAAGTTAGCCATTATTTTCCTTATGTGGCTGCCATTAGACTAAAACAAGAGCATTTATTACCCCAGTATAACTAAAAAAATAAATTGGAAAAATAGGTTTTGCTTTAAAGTGAGTCTGGAATAAAAAAATGTGCATTTATTTTTATTCGACAGTAAACGATGATCCGCAACCACAAGTCGTTTTAGCATTTGGATTACGAATAATAAATTGCTCGCCTTCGATGTCTTCTTTATAGTCAATCTCAGCGCCAGTTAAATATTGAACACTTAGCGAATCAACTAGCAGTTGTACCGTTGTTGTACCACTGGCATCGCCTTCATCATCGCCTTCATCATCGCCTTCATGTTGGCTATCTGTTATTTTAATTAATCTAGAAATAATAATATCATCTGGCTGACTTTCTTCAGAAAAAGTAAATCCATATTGAAAACCAGAGCAACCGCCTCCGGTTACATAAACACGCAATTTCAAATTTAAATTGCCGTCTTCTTTCATTAATTCCCAAACTTTGGTTGCAGCATGTTCAGTAAAGATAAGTGGCTGAGACATAAGATCACACCTTGTTTAAATGATGCTATATCATATCATATGACGATGACAACATATCAAAAGGCATAGCGTAACAATCATCGGCAAATGGCGTGATTTTATCAATAGCGCAAATTAATAAACCTGGTGCAAGTTTTAACTGAGGATAAGTTTGGCGAAAAGCTTGTATACCGCGTAAATCATTTTTTGTAGGTCGTGTTTTACATTTAATCTCAATAGGATAATACATATTATCCATTTCTAGCAACAAATCCACTTCTGCTCCCGCATGTGAACGCCAATGATAAATAGCAGGATTGCCATGCAATAAAGGTAACTGGCGAAGAATATCATTTACCACATAAGTTTCAAATAATGCACCAAGCTTAGGATGTCCCAACAAAGCATTTGGTGTAGAAATATGCATTAAATGGCAAGCTAACCCGGTATCGATAAAATAACCCTTTCTTTTCATGCTAATACGCTTTATTGTATTTCCTGAATAAGCAGGAAGCTCTATCCATTGATAAGTGCTTTTTAAAAGATTTAGCCAACGTTGCGCCGTTTGCGGTGAAACACCAATCTCTCTTCCCAATTGGGTAAAATGAATTTCTTGAGCTGTTAGGTTTGCCACCAGTTGTACAAATCGAGAAAATTCTTGTAAATCGCTTACTTCACTCAACAAACGGACATCCCGCTCTATATAAGTACTGAGATAAGAACTAAGCGCATCCGATTGTAATTCGTTAGCAAGATCAATCAACCCGGGATAACCACCTCTCCAAATGACTGAAGCAAGCAGTTGCTCGATTCTTGTTGATGCTTTGGTTAAGAATTGTTGTGGGTTTTTAAAATAATCAACTACCCAACTCGAGGCCTCATCATAACGTTCTGCTAACGTCATCGGATAGAGTGATAAAACAGCAGCACGACCCGCTAAACTTTCAGAAATATTTTTTATTACATTTAAATTTTGTGACCCTGTGATCCAGTATTGGCCTGGTATTTTCTTTTCATCAATACGACGCTTAATAACTGATAATAATTCTGGAGCATATTGAATTTCATCTAATATGGCTGGTAGTTGTAAGTGATTTAAAAAGAGCTCTGGATCTTTTCTAGCATTGCCAATATCAATGGTAGGGTCAAAAATCACTTGTTGTGCGCCAGGTAACAAGTATTTAAATAATGTACTCTTTCCTACTTGACGAGCGCCTGTCAAAACTATCGCGGGAAAAACAGTCCCTAACTTTCGTAATTTCTCTTCTAAAAGGCGTTTTTTATATTTCATCCTTGAAATATAACCATAATACGGTTATATTTCAAGGTAAATAAGCGTGTACAGGAGTTACAAATCATGCTTTGGATAAAATCTTTCCATATTATTTTCATGGTCACTTGGTTTAGCGGATTGTTTTATCTACCACGTTTGTTTGTTTATCATACTCTTGCGACTGATAAAATTAGTATGGATCGTTTTAAGATAATGGAAAGAAAATTATATTTTGGCATAGCTACACCTGGTGCAATTTTTACCATTTTATTTGGGTTGTGGCTCATTGGTTTGAATCCACATGCTTACATGCAAATGGCATGGTTACATATCAAATTAAGTGTTGTGTTCTTACTCCTTCTCTATCATATTTATCTCGGATTATTACTGCATGATTTCAAAATAAATAAAAACAAGCATGGACATGTTTTTTATCGCATATTAAATGAAATTCCTGTGATTTTTTTAGTCGTTATTGTCGTACTCGCCATTGCAAAACCTTTTGGGATTGCGTAGAGGATGGCTGAGTGAGAGGATGATGAAATAAACCATTTGGATTTAAATGAGAAACTGATTCATTTATTTCGGTATGACTTGGTTTATTCTTTTTTTTTCTTCGCTGATTTACTCTTTGCATAGTATTATCCGATGGCATACCAGAATAATTTTCAATAATAGTCAAAGGAACTATTGGCCTTATACTTTCAACACTATCATCTTTACATTTCTCTTTTGAAATAACCTGAAAATCATCTTGAGAAAGTGTTAAAGAATGCGATTCTGTTTGCATGGGTGGCCGAAAAAAATCTTGATTCAATTCTGAATGAATCTCACTGATTCTCGCTTTGTCGAAAATAACAATTTTAATACGTGCTCTTGCAGTAAAATTATCTATTCCACTTAGAATCTCATCAAGATTTTCTGTCAAAACAATATTTAATACATCTCTAGATGCTTGTGATAAGATAAAATTTGGTAAATAAGGGCTAATTGCCTGTAATCGTTTAATAGAAGGTGTTTCTCTTATCTTGCGAATTTCAGCAATAGCAACTTGAATTGTTTCTCCATACATATCAAAAAAAAGCTCCACTGCTGGTTTTCGCATAAATGCTGATGATGATCGCAAATTTTCTTCTAACAAGATGGTCTTTATTAATCTTACAGGGGGAAATACGTTTATTTCCTTAAAAGCTTTTTCCAGACGACCACGTGTCTCAGGATGACGTAACCGTGGAATAAGCCAGTCACACATTTGTTTTAATGCGGTTTCCACCACTAAGCGACTATGATAAAATATATCAATACCTGATCTATTACCAGGCAAAGGCTTATCAAGCAATTGAGCCAACATAATATAATGTTGGAACAAAAAACCAAACAAGGCGTCATCAATAAAATTATTTTCTACATGTGCTATTTTATATACCACATCATTACACAAGTATCGAGTGATTAAAAATGAAAGCCCCAAACCAAAACAAAAAGCATTATTTTTAATTAATTCCTGATAACGGTGGATGGTACACAACCCCGCTGATCCCAATTTATATTCAACAAAACATTGTCCATAAACAAGCGAGCGCAGAGGAATGTCTAGATAACCACCTAAAGGCAAAGAAGAAGAAATGATATTAACCGTAATAATATTACCTAAATAATAAAAAGGACTCGCCAAACCTGCTCTTATCATCGCTGTATCACCACAAGGACAAGCTGGCACAATGACATCTTGCGTATTTTCTGCACTTGCTTTATTAATACATAAATTATAAATCGTGTTATCCACAAACATAGATAAAGCGGTGCGCGCAATAAATAGAGTAGCCATCATATCGAATGCTTGTTCTGCTGGTGATTCTCTTATATTTAAAAAAGTTTTTCGTAAAGTAGGCTTTATTGCCGCTTCATAAAATAATACTATTCCCATATACATAGCGAGATTAGCCGGAATAGATTGTTTTAAGACTAGTCTTGAGTTTTTAGAACGGAGTAAAGCAGAAACAATAGAAGGATTAAAAAGTCTGCTAAATCCTTCCCAAAATTGTATAAGATTTTCATAAAACATTCTTCGAATGTGAGGAGAAAAATAAACTGCGTATCCAATTGCAAGTATTTGAGAGAATGTTTCTTTGACAGCGGATCGAATGTGATAGGCTGTCTCTTTGATAGCGGTTTGTAGAGAAACAATCCGTGATTTTGCCCGCGTATACCATTCTGGCATAAACCCTCCTCCTTGTGTTCGCGATCAGCCATTCTCGCTAGTTCACGATACATCCTTGGTTTTTTTCTGATCATTTGAACGTAACACAGAAATCTTAAGATAATCTTAAGATTTCTGTGTTACCAATTGCCTCGACATGTTTCGTGCTAAATAGCGGCAGTTGCTTCGTATCTTCTTTCTTCGTAAATGGAAAGACCATGATGACCTCATGAAATTGCTGCAAACTTGCACGATGACCAATACTGATAACTGTTGCGCAAGGCAGTAGTTTTTTGAGTTGATGATACATTAACTTCTCAGATTGCTCATCTAATGCAGATGTTGCCTCATCCAGAAAAATAATATCCGGTTGATGCAAAAAAATTCTTGCGAAAGAAAGAAGTTGCTGCTCTCCTAATGATAATTCTTGTGCCCAGTTTTTTATTTCATGCAATTGTTGCTGAAATTTTGTTAACTCACAATAATCTAAAACCGCTTGCACTTCATCCTCATGGTGAACAGAATCATGTGGGTACAACAAAACATCTTGTAAACTACCCGATGGTAAATAAGGTTTTTGTGGGAGAAAAAATATTTTTTTATTTTTTGGTAGATAAATATTTCCCTCGCCAAAATACCATAACCCAGCGATAGCTCGCAGCAACGTACTTTTGCCACATCCTGATGGTCCACTCAACAATACGTTACTTGCTTCACGAATAACAAGATTACTTTCCGTTAATAATAACTCACCATTTGGCAAGGTTAGAGTTAGATTTTTTATAACAATATCCGGGTAGTCATATTCTTTAACAATGATCCCTAAGTGAACAAGATGATTATTGAACATGGATTGTTTAAACTCGACTAAGCGAAAAACAACCGCTTTCCATTCAGCAAATTGAGGATAGAGATTCACCAGCATAGCAAATGCATTAGCGACAGAAGCAACTGCAGCTGAAATTTGCATCATACCGCCAAATTGAACTTTTTTCTGTAAATATAATGGTGTCCCCATAAAAATACCTAATACAAATGCAATATTATTATAAGCAGTAGTAAAAAACATAAGATGTTTTTTCAGGGTAATGCTATCTATAACATTTTTAAAAACGCGTTTAAATAAATGTGTAAATCGTTCATGTTCTCTTGATTCACCACGATACAATGCTATTTGCTCACTCGACTCACGAAACCGTATCGTGGCATAACGAAAATCAGCATTATAATATTGTTGTTGATAATCAAGGGTCACTAATTTTTTACCTATCCAATGAGTTACAATAAGTCCAAAAAACCCATAAAGCAGCGCGCCAAAAAACAAATAGTTAGGGATGACAAGATGAACATTTCCTACTGAAATAGTTAAATGATCAGATAACCCCCACAGAATAACCCCATAACACATTAAAGTGAGCAGTGCTTGAAAAAGCACAAAAAATATGTTTAACGTTAAACTCGGAAACAGATCAAGATCTACACTGATGCGTTGGTCGGGGTTATCAATATTTTTACTGAATAATTGCATTCGGTAATATCGATGCTGATCTAACCAATCTTTCAAATAATATTGCGTTAGCCAACGTCGCCAACGAACACTCAATAGCCCATTAAAATAAAAAGCATAACAAGCAGACAATACAAATAACGTTATAAAAATAGCAAAATGCATGAAAGAAATAGTAAGTGCTGGACGATTAAAATTTTGAATGGCATCGTAAAATTCTTTAGTAAATTTATTCAAACCCACGCCTGCCCATACATTAGCAAGCATACAAATAACAAGAAGCCCGAGAAAAAGCCATGCCAACCATTTTTCTTCTGAGGTCCAGTAGGGTTTTAATAATTGCCAAAAATGATTAAAAAACTGCTTATTCATGTTACGCAGGTGCTTTGAGGCTCGCTTCGTGCGCTTTTTAACATGCCAAACACTTTATTAGCTGCTTCTAGCGTTTTCTGAATAACATCATCATGATGAACGGATGAAACAAATCCTGCTTCAAATGCTGAGGGCGCAAAATAAATGCCTTGCCCTAACATACCATGAAAAAATCGTTTAAATAAAGAAACATCACAACATTTTGCTTCCACCTCAGAAACAACTCGATCGGTTTTTGTAAAAAACAAACCAAACATCCCGCCAATTGCGTGCGTATATAATGGAATATCAAACTGATGTGCGCATGTTTTTAATCCATTCACTAATTTTAATGTTTGTGCAGTAAGTCGAGAATAAAAATGAGCTTCACAAACGAGTTCTAATGTTGCAAGACCTGCCGTCATTGCAATAGGATTCCCCGATAAGGTTCCTGCTTGATAAACCGGTCCTAATGGTGCAAGCATACACATGATATCAGCACGCCCACCCAATGCACCAACAGGAAAACCACCCCCAATAATTTTACCCAAAATAGTAATGTCCGGTTTCACATTATAGTGTGCTTGCGCACCACCTAATCCCACACGGAACCCCGTCATCACTTCATCAAAAAGAAGTAAACTACCGTAACGATCACATAAATCACGTACATGTTGTAAAAAATCAGGAAGTGGTAATACACAATTCATATTACCAGCAACAGGTTCAATAATAACACCAGCAATATCATCACCATATTGTGTAAATAAAGCGGCGACATCTTCCAGATGATTGTAACGCGCAACTAATGTATGTTGAGTAAAACTATCCGGTACACCCGCAGAATGAGGAACACCCAATGTAAGTGCTCCGGATCCTGCTGCTACTAGCAAACTATCAGCATGTCCGTGATAACATCCTGCAAATTTAATAATTTTATTTCGTTTGGTAAATCCACGCGCCAAACGAATAGCACTCATCGCAGCTTCTGTGCCCGAATTAACAAATCGTATCATGTCAATAGAAGGCATGAGTTCACATATTTTTTGCGCAAGTTGAATCTCAACTTCAGTAGGCGCACCAAAACTAAACCCTTTTTGCAATGCTTCACTTACTTTAGCAATCACATAGGGATGAGCATGCCCAACAATAAGAGGTCCCCAAGAACAAACATAATCAATGTACTCTTGACCATCAACATCAACCAAATAAGCGCCATGACCACTTTTAATAAATAATGGCTCGCCCTCCACACCAGTAAAAGCACGAACAGGAGAATTGACTCCTCCCGGGATATATTGTTGAGCCAAATTAAATAGTTGTCGTGAATGATTCATATACATTCCTGTTACTGGACATTTTTAGCTAGACGCTATTATACTCATCCTCGCTTCGAAAGAGGAGTCCTAAATGCCGTATAAACGCTATATGTGCCTACTTTGTGGGTTTATTTACGATGAAGAAAAAGGTTGGCCAGACGATGGTATTGCGCCCGGAACCCGTTGGGAAGACGTTCCCCCTGCTTGGCAATGCCCAGAATGTGGCGCAACCAAAAATGACTTTGAAATGATAGAGATTTAGAGGCACAGAAAGCATGTTTTTTAAGCATTATTTTCTTAATTCAATGACAATGATCATAGCTAAACCCGAAATATCTCTGTAAAGGGTGTGGAAAGGAATCTACCAAGTTTCGGTATCCTCTTTCAATAGCGCTTTAGGAATATAATAAAAAAAACCGCTATCAATCGCTTTTTCCAGTAATTGTGATTTTGAATAACAATTTAAAGTTTCTTTTATTCTATTTAAATGCCCTTCCACTGTTCTTTTTGATAAGCGCAAGATAGCTCCAATTTGTTTTGCAGTTTTACCTCTAATCAATAAGAATAAACATTCTTGCTGACGTGCAGTAAGAGGAAGAGGTACATATTTATCGTTAAGAAGATAAGAAGCTGGTTTAATTAAAGAATCGCGCACGCAGCGATCCAAATGGAAAAAAGACAAATATCTTTTATAAAAAGGGGTGTTGGTAACATTAATAACATAATCGAATAAACCAATTGGCTTATGATTTTCATCAAACAAAGGATTTCTCTCTACGATGCTAACGACCCAACCTTCTGTATAATGTTGGATATCAAGCGTTACCATTTGTTGACCAGCAGCCAATACTTTTTTATCCAGCTGAATAAATTCATCAGCAAATTCTTTTGCCTTACAAGGTAAGTCATAATCTGTTTTACCAACAGATGCATCTGCATTTTTAAAACCAACAAGCATTGCTAAACCTGAATTCATAGTTACATAATGATAACGGTGATCTTTAACTAATACCAAGCCCGGCAATGTTTGAACAATATCAAATGTTATCTTATGCTTTAGGGCATCTTTACTGTTATTTAAATAGTCGTGATTCATATCTGTGATCTCAATCAACCCATATTAAGATAATTATAAAGATGCTGGGGTGATTTAAAATTAAAATAATCTTAAGTCGCTATGCTGAGAGTTAACATATAAGAAACATTTATGACTAGCAAAATCCACTCGAAAGTGATACTCCACCCCTTTACTCTCAATGCATCTTTTTTAAAAATTTGAGCGCAGATCATCTCAGAAAGCATCTCGTAAAAAGCGCTCGTTACTTTCTGAGATGACGGCTTTTTGTCTGTTCAATTGTTTTCTACTAGAAGAAGACTATCACAATCATTATTATAAAGTTGATAATAAATGTGTTTTTACTGTGGAAATAGAGTATTTTTCACTCTATTTGGGGTTGAGATGAAATGATATAGTCGCATTTTATTTATTAAGGTAAATAAGACTATGCACAATCATAATTTGGCTTCTATAGAAATTTGGCCCTTATTTGAGGAGAGGGAAACAAAAAAAATTGAGATAAAACCTCATCTCATAAACGATGCGCATCCAAAAATAAAAACGATATTTTCAGAACATCCAGAATATCGTTTTCTATTTTCAAGACATCCAGAATATCTTCCAAAAAAAATCACCACAACGTCATTGCAAAATTTTTTTATTTACGCGCAATTACTTTATATATCCCACATAGAAAATAATGATCAATTAGCACAATACCATTCTTTACAATTCGCTTATCTTCTATTACAACATTGTCTTTTAAATAAAGACGTATATGACATTCAATTGAGTAACGAACGTTATATCGATCAAGCAGAGCAAACAATAGAAGAAGCATATACTCGAATTAAAAAACAATGGAATAATATTCATTCTATCTCTCAAAATATTCAAAATACCTTGAGTGATGAAAGAACACCATTAAGAAGAACACCATTAAGAAAAAAATATTTATTTCAAAAACAATACTCGCGATTAGCGAATGACAATCCTTTTACTCAATTACCGGATGAAACACTCGTATTGATTATGTCTTTTTTAAAAATTGAAGATTTAGTTTATTTATCTAAAGTGAATAGGCTTTTTAATCGTTTATCTCAAACTGAAATGCTTTGGGATACATTAGAAAGTAATCTTGCTAAAGAGCTTAATTATATTATGTATTATCGAAATCAAAATGAACTTATAAATCAATATTTTCTTATCTCCTCAAAAAATAGAATTGCAGATTTTTATCTAAAGTTCGAGCCATCAGATATAATAAACAAAGTTGATGAGAAGTTAAATCGCTATCCTCGCTATTTTGCGATTAAACAGGCTTGCTTTGGTGAAACAACTTCTGATGGGATCTGCTTCTGCTCCTCCCCTCTTATGCATCAAATATTCTGTTACTTGACATTGATAGGCATTTTAACAATAGGTGTATATACTGGCTATACTGCTTATAATAGCGTTTATACCGCTACTTATAATAACGATCCAAACGACAAAACAGCAGCTATCTTTGCAGGGTTATCAGTGGGGCTCATAGCAGGTTTGATGGGAAGTGCAGTAAGTGGCATAGGAATACTATGTGCTGAATTGTTAGTTTATGGTTTATTTCAAATTTGTTGTAGAGGAAGTGCCTATGGAATAGACAAAACAATTGATCATCTTCATAATAATGCACGTTTACGTTTATTTAACCGTTTTCGTATAACAGATTCGCAACTGAGTTCTAATCCTAATACATTCTATGCCAGCCTTAGAACCCGTGAACTCTCTTATCCACCACCATCACATCTGAATTTAACAATATAATGAGTAGTTATTGCAATAACACACAAATAAATGATTAAACACAACGAGGCTAAACACCATGATGATCACCCGCGAACAAATTTATACCATGCTTCTTTTGCGTAAACGTGCAGGTAATTTTTTTTCTACCCTACCGAAGGATTGTTTTAATTACATTATCAACACAGACTCTACTCCTGAAAGCGAAATCAACGTTGCCTTACGTCTTGCCGCGTCTGGTCTAAAAAAAGATATGGCCAATCTGGTTGGGATGGTAAAGGCAAATCCCAGATTATTACTGCAAGCTGGAAAAGTAGTGACACATGCGGGTATTTTTGCCAAACATACCACATTATCTGTCACATAGGTATAACAGGTTATTCATTAGTCTGCGGTGTTTTTTATAAGTATTAAAAATGTGAGGATAATTATATGCGTAAGGTTTTTTGGGACAACCCATACCAAACAAGCTTAACTACAATGGTCAGATCTGTTGTGGGTAATCGCATCCTATTGGAAGAAACCATTGCTTTTTCATTTTCAGGCGGACAAGAGAGTGATAAAGCCACAATAAATGATATGCCTGTGCTTGATTCAGAAATATCGGGTAATCTCATCTATTATTCACTTCCAGATGGGCATGGGCTAGAAGCTGGTAGTCATGTATCTATGAAAATTGATTGGCAGCGTCGATTCAAATTAATGAGGTTGCATTTCGCAGCCGAATTAATTTTGGAACTAGTAACGCGAAAACTTGGCGTTGAAAAAATTGGCGCACATATTGCCGAGTCAAAAGCCAGGATTGATTTTTATTGTGATCAAAATATATCGTCTATTTTTCCCGAGCTACTCGAGGAATATAATACCATCGTTGCAGCTGATCTACCCATCATTAAAGATTTCTCAGATGTTGATAATCAACGAAGGTATTGGGAAATCAAAGGATTTTCTAAAGTGCCATGCGGTGGCACGCATGTCAAATCTACTGCTGAGGTTGGTTACGTAACGTTGAAACGCGTGAACATTGGTGGTGGCAAGGAAAGGGTTGAAATTAAGCTTATTAATCCAGATTAAGCATATTTGAGGGTTCTTCCAGTGCGTTGGGAAAAGCTGTTTGCAGCTTGCAGGTGAAAGTCCTGTCGTGGAAGGTGTAGCCAACATCACCACGTAG
>MGXW01000003.1 GCA_001801495.1 Gammaproteobacteria bacterium RIFCSPHIGHO2_12_FULL_37_34 | reverse complement strand
ATCCAATTACTTGGTGGAAAAGACATGGTTGTTCGGGTGCGATAGATTCGATTCTGTATTATTACATTTTAGAATCATTAGGGAGTAATCCCTGCCAAATAATAGAAAAGATTGATGAAAATCATAATATTATAGCTAATTATTATCGTATTACTTTTATTTCGTTACTGCATGCTTTACGAATAAATAAAATAGTTTTACAAAGCACTATTGTAACTGCTAAACAAAATACCCAACCATGTACAGACACACCGCGTCACGTTAAGATAGGTCGACAAATCTGGAGAGAGCTGTGAGAACGTTTATTGAGGGAGTTACACTGTAAAAGAGGGAATATTTATGTCTACTACATTACAACATAAAACCATATTCATTACTGGTGCTAGCCGTGGCATTGGTAGAGAAATTGCATTACGCTGCGCACAAGATGGCGCAAACATTGCTATTGCAGCAAAAACAACCGAACCCCATCCAACACTAGAAGGCACCATTTTCTCAACTGCTAATGAAATAGAAAAAAATGGAGGAAAAGCACTTCCTCTTGCTGTTGATGTGCGCGATGAAAACAATGTTATAGAAGCAATTGCAAAAACAGTAGAAAAATTTGGTGGCATCGATATACTTGTTAATAATGCAAGCGCGATTCATATGGGTTCAACAACCGAGATTCCCATGAAGCGATTTGATCTTATTTTTGCAGTGAATGTTCGCGCAACATTCCTGTGCTCAAAATTATGTTATCCCCATCTTAAAAAAAGCACCAATCCACATATTCTTAATTTATCTCCACCGCTTAGCATGAAATCTAAATGGTTTAAAAAACATGTTGCATATACCATGTCAAAATATGGTATGAGCATGTGCACATTAGGCATGGCTGAAGAATTTAAAAAAGAAGGCATTGCTGTCAATTCGTTGTGGCCAAAAACGTTAATTGCAACTGCAGCAATTTCGGTTAATTTTTCCAAACTACTCTATCATGCTAGCCGCAAACCAAGCATTGTAGCAGATGCTGCTTACGAAATTTTAACTAGTAATAGTCGAGAGGTAACGGGTAATTTTTTCATTGATGAATATTTACTGAAAGAGCGTGGCGTAACAGATTTCAAACAATATGCTATGCATGCTTGGACACCGGTTATCTCAGATTTATTTGTGGATGATTAAACATTCGGTCCGATCTTTACACGACAAAATTTCCATTGACCCTTCGAGACGATCGATTTTGTTTTCCGTTCGTGCTGAGGATGTCTCGAAGCACGAACGGAAAACAAAATCGATCTCCTCAGGGCAAACGAAAATTTTGTCGTGTACTGAGATAGGCAGTATGGATAGTGTGATAAAGTTCAACAATGGCAGCTTGTGCATCGGGGAAAAATTCTGGTAATGGTGGATATAAAAAAAATTTTTTCTTAAAATTATCATAGATTGTTTGCAATTCGCGCGAATCTTTTACTTTTTTCTCAATTTCTTCTATCCTGTTGAAGCTTTCAAACGGTATATTTTTTAATCTTCTGGCTGGTGTTTTAATATAAAGATAACCAATAAATTGATAGTCATAACATTCAAAGACTTTGTTCCCATTATCATTATAATGTAGTCTGCTTTTATTTACATAAAATAATCTTGAAGTTTCTGGTGTTTTAATCACATTATTTTCTGAATCTACTCTTTCGGGAGAGTTGATTTTACCTCTCTTATGAGAAAAATACCCATCATTATTTTGGACTAAAAAATGATAATCAGCAGCTTGAAACAAACTCCCGTTATTAATCAATCCTTTTTCATAAGAAAGCGCGAGCGCAATAACATAATAACCTTCTTTGATAATGGGCAGTTTTCCGGTTTCGTGTGGGGCAACGAAAGCGAATTTTGCATCTTGATGATCCTGGTTAAATAGAGATACAACATATTCTAACGGTTGCAGTTTATTGGCATTCTTCATACCAGTATCTATTATTAAATCGCCTAAATAAGGTAGATCCATATCAGATAACAGCGCATAGCTTAAGCAATTGCGATCGTAAGTATTTGCAGGATAATTAGGATCAAATGGAGAATAATGCTTTAGCGAATCTTCAGTGGATGTATATAAAGACATTTGAATATTCAATAACCTAGGTAGCTCTTTCAAAATTTCTTCATTGATAGGATCAAATTGATGAAGTAACTGTAAAAACTCATCAAATTCACGTTGTGAAGATGGAGAAAAATAAATATTTTTTTCAACAAAGGAAATGGAAGATGATGCAACAAGATGATAGGGACATCGATCAAGAAATTCATTACAAATGTCTATGTTTTTAAAAAGAATACATAATCTTAATGTGCTATTTTGGAATCCTTGAAATGTGATTTTTTTAATTTTAGGATAGGGTGATTGATTTTTCAATATTAATTCTCTATTTAATAGTAAAAAATCTTCCATGGGTATTCTAAAAAAGGAACATTCATATTTAATTGAAAAATCGTCATGTTTTACCCATTGAGGAATCGTTTGTTTATTTGATTTAATTGGTGTGGGAGAGTGAATGTCGCACATGGCTTGTATTCTTTTTTCCGTTATTTTAATATAAATATAACCAACAAATTCATAGTTATAACGAATTTTATATTTTTTTTTGCTGTGATTATCTATATAAAATAATGTTGCATGTTCTGGTAATAAAATTAAGTTGCCATTTGAATCCAATCGCTCCGCTTTACCATTACCTCTCCGATGAGAAAAATACCCATCATTGTTTTGGACTAAAAAATGATAATCTAACGCTTGATATAAAGTTTCATCGATGTTGTATCCTTTATTGTATGAAAGGCTTAGCGAAATAATATAATATTCTTTTTTGTTTACTGGAAGTTTACCCACTTCATGTTCTGCTATCATTGCCAAATCAGGGTCTTGGTAATATCTATTTAATTCAGAAACAACATGTTCTAAGGGTTGATTGATATTTTCAGCACGCTCAAATAGGTTAGGTCCATCTAACCTATGACTCAGCGCATAGCTCAAACAATTTTCATGGCTGAATTTACTCAGCCTATCTAAAAAAGGTGGGTTATAAGGAGGACAATGTTCTAATTCATTTTTTTTAGTAGAATTTATCGTTCTGAAAAACATCTAACCTATTCCTCGTATATTCTTATTTAAAAAGGGCTAATCTTAGCTCAAACGGATTCCTGTTACAAATCATCAACGGTCAATTTTGCTTCACAGTACAATCTCATGCCATGCAGGTAGAGCAGGGAAGTACAATCCTAAACGAATAGGACGATCTTCTTTAGTTAAGGTGTGCCTCATGCCAGAAGAAGGTGCTGTCAAATGTTGTAATGCTTTAGAATACACTCTCATTTTGTCTACATATTTTTCTTGTTGATGCTGTAAAAAATCATTTAAATCTTGATTAGATAAGGCGCTTGTTTTGTAATCAATAATCCAACGTGTACCATCTTGATCGATAAATGTTCGATCTAAAACTAAACGTTGCGTTTCTCCTTCAACAACAGCAGAAATCGCAAATTCAGATTGTGCATCAAGATGTGCAGAAAGAATCCATTGCCCTCGTTCATCTTGCAATGTGTTTAAAATAGATTGGCGTATTATTTCTATTGCCGATTCTATACTATGCGACATTATTCCAGATTGTACCAGTTGGCGTTTGATGTAATGATCTGAAACAGATTCCCACCATTTTTTTCCAACAAGTGTGATGATTTGTAGTATTTTATGAGTAACTGTACCAATGATAGCAGGCGTTGATTCTCTTATAGCAAATCCTGCTTGTTGCTGATGATAAGTAGTCAGCGGTAATTCCGCTGAAACAACCGGGTTGCGCCAATCACTAGATAAACGAGTAATAAAACGATTTTTTTCACTCCTAGGATAATAAGCATCTACAACATGGCTTATCTCAGGTTGAAAAGAGGCGGCAATCTGCGGCCAAATTTTTTCTAAAAAGCTACCTCTCGGAATGTTATACTCACCCGGTGTATGGCAAGTTACATTAAAAAGCAAATGCAATCTTTTTTTTGCTCGCGTCGTTGCCACATAAAATAAACGATCCGATTCAAGTTCTGATTTTAATTTTTTTTGTTTATGGATAAATTCATACATAACATCATTGGTGTTACCTGTTGCGTGAATAGGAGCGAGTAATAAAGCGACTTGATTATTAGCTAAAGGATAATCCATATAAAGTAATAATGATTTATCATCAACAGGTGTTGTTGATTCTAAGTGTGGCAGAATGACTGTATCAAATTCCAATCCTTTTGCTGTGTGAATGGTCATCACTTGGATAGCATGACTATTTTGCTCCTTTGCACCGGAGGCATATAATTGTTCCACTTTTATTTTCAAATCATTCATCCCAATGGTTAAATCATGTTGATGAATGGATTCTAATAATTCGAAATAGGTCTGGACATCATGCATCTTGGAATAGTCAGGTAAGCAAGCAGGGCCACCTAACACTATCCAAGTGCTCTCTATCCAATAACGTAGGGGCATACGTTCGCGATCTTCCATTTTTGATTTCAATATGGGTAATATACGGGATAATCGTTTTCTGCCGTCTTCTGTTAAACGGTTGATCACTTCCGCATGATGCAATTTTTCCCATATAGTGGTTAGGGAGTCTTCTCCAGCAATTGTTAATAAATCTGCTAATACTAAACCACACCAGGGCGCACGCAATAGGGCTAACCAAGCAATGCGATCAACTGGATGAAGTAGCGCACACGTCAATGAAAATAAATCTTGAATAATTTGTCGAGAAGCTAATGGTTCAATATCGACTGCTTGATAAGGAATATTAGCTTGTTTTAAGGCGGGTAATAATGCAAGTAAATTAGAACGCGATCGCACTAAAATAGCAATGCTATCTTGTGATGAGGTAGATTGGATGGAGTGAATGAGAGAAATAATACGATGTGCTTGAATATTATCATCTTCCGTTTGAAACCCATGAATAGCGGGTTGCACACCATCTAGTTGAAGGCATGCATTCGATGCGCTTGCATGATAAGCGACTGCACCAATGGCAACATCGTCATATGTGGGAAAAATAGCTTGAAAAGCTCGATTATTCCATTCCACAATATGCGTTGTAGAGCGAAAATTAACGCTTAAGCGTAGCGACTTCAGTTGAATAGCACCTAATCCATATTTCCATATTCGTAAAAACAAACCAACTTCTGCTTCGCGAAAACGATAAATAGATTGCATAGGATCGCCAACGATCAATAATGTTCTACCATCATTTGCTTCCCATCCCGCGATTAATTTTTCTAACAAACGATATTGTGTTAATGACGTATCTTGAAATTCATCGATCAAGATATGCTGAATGCGGTAATCTAGCGCCAAAGTAAGATCTGTCGGATTTTCTTCATCTCCTAGCGCCAATAATGCTGCTTGAGCATTTTCGATAAAATCGATTTGTCCGCTTTGCTTAAACACCAGATGAAGTTGCGCAACTACCACTTTTAAAACATGCAATAAAGTTTTTAAGATTTCCCATTGCTCTTCTTCATAAACCGCTTGAGGAAGCAAAAAAAGATTGGTTAAAGCAACATCAAGTTCATGGTGAATAGATAAGCGTTCAATTAATTTTTTATGGCGCTCTCTAAATTCAATATGCGTTTTGCGTAATGCTATCGTTCGTAAGGAGGCCAATGCGGGAAAACCTATTTCTTTATCAACTCGTTTACGCCAACTTTTATTTTTAGTTAATAATAATTTCGCCAATCCTAGCCATGCTATTCTGGCATCACTTGTTGCACCTGGTAAAGCAGTTAGGTTTTTACAGGCAACTATTTCAGATTCAACGTTTTCTAATATCAACTGATCTACAGCAAAACGTGCTACGGCAAGTAATTCATTGATGCAATCCTTCGGGAAAATTGATTGGAGCAATTGCAATTTTTCATTAATTACCAAAGAAAAATGATATTCAAGTTGTTTCCTAATATTATTTTCATTTGTTAATTCAATATAAGGTAACCATTGATCTCGTTTAGCTAATAAAGCAATTAACAAATCATGAAGTTTATTTAAATCATTATCAAGATGTAATAATAATTTTTCTAATGCAGGGGACCAAGGCAATCTTGATTCAAGATGAGTTAGAATTTCTTGTACAGCTTCGCGGTAAAGTGTGGCTGGTTGATCCGTGATGGCAGGTGATGAACCAACATGTGATAACAATGGTAATTGTTTAGTAAGATAAGCGCAAAACGCATCGATTGTTTGAATCCGTAATTGATTAGGATTATTTAATAAATTCCACTGGTACTGCCTATCACGTTCTAATACGTTTTTTGCTAACATCCAAGTGAGTTGCGTATGTGGTGATTCAGGTTTTGGTGCAGACATTGCTTGTTGCAAGGCATAAACAATGCGTGATCGCATTTCATTCGTTGCTTTTTTTGTAAAGGTAATGGCTAAAATTTCATCAGGTGATTTTACCTTGCTGAGTAAGCTCAGTAAGCGTTGAATAATTAATTCTGTTTTTCCAGAGCCGGCTGGTGCTTGAATAATATAGGATTGTGAAGTGTCTAATGCTAGAAAACGATTTTTTTTATCTAATTCAACAGAATCAACCATTATTTTCACTCGCTTCATTTATTCGACACAACGGTTTTAACGCACACCAAAGGCATGTTTTGTAAGGGTCTTTAGGATCGACATGCGCAACACCATCATAAAAATCATTGCTTAGTTTATGTAAGGTATTTTTCCAGTGAACAATTTGCTCTTGCCAAACAATTGTTTTACACGCTTTCACTTCATGAATAGGGTTAATTCCTTTAATATCGATAGAATATTGTGATACTCCCTTAAAACCACATCCTCCTGGAACAAGTTCAGCAAAACTCACCCCAATGGTGCAATCCGGATCAAGTAAGGCGTACAAAGGAAGTTGTGGATCCTCAGGTCTATCACCAAACCAATTATTAATATGATTATGTTTGCCTGTTTTATAATCAATAATAAGTTTTTTTCCACCAGAAAATTCATCAATTCTATCAATGCGTATTGCTATAGTTAGTTTATCGAGCGTTAGGCGAACTGATTTTTCTTGCATAGACACAGTAAATGGCTGGCGATTTTTTTCAATTTGTAGCCAAGCATAAATTAAACGATGTAAGCGTTTTTTTTCTAATATGAAATAGTTGCTTTTGTTTCGAACATCCGCAACTTGATCAATTGTTTGAATGATGCACTCATCAATTAATTTATTTAATGCTGTTTCATCTAATTCAAGTAATCTTTGATGATCATGTAGTTCCTCCCAAATTTTTTCTAAGGCTAGATGAAGAAGTGTGCCTCTATCTTTTGCTCGTAAACCAGGTAAAGGAGATTCAAGCGGTTGTGCATAAAGACGAATTTCTGCAAATGCTTTAAAAGGGCATAATGCTTGTTGTTTAATCACATTCACACCGCCATGAGCGACCTCATTTATTGGCAAAGGTGGTGCAACATCATCTACTAATTTCTCAAGTAGTCGAGAATGATAAATGTATTCACTATGTACAAGAGCAGGGTCTAATTTTAATTGTACACATTCTATTTCAGGTAAATCTTGAATGAGTGGACTAACTTGTAATGGTAAATCATCCTCCATTTCTGCATGACTAAATATAATTTCTCTAGCACTTTGTTTAAATTGTTGAATTAATTGTTGGCAATAAAATAATTCTCTTTCGGCTGTTGCATGCGGCATGTGTAACGTACGTTGTATTCGTCTTGGAATAAATGGATTGGGCTGAGCTTGCGGTGGCCATGCACGATCGTCCATACCAGCAACCCAAAGATAATCGAATGGTAAAGCCGCTGCTTCTAGTGTTCCCAATATTTGAATAGAGGCTTCCGGTGTTTGAATTTGAAAGATAGCTTGGTCAAGTATGTGTTGTAAAGCTTTCAAAGCCTGTTTTATATCGATTGGTTGCAAAATATCATCTAACCGCGCGAGTTGTAATGTTGTTTTAAACCAATTTTCGACTACTTGATATTCTTCACTATTTAAACTTCTTTCCCCTGGCCACCCTAATAATGATAAAGATTGATGAAATACTTGTGACCAATGGCCATAGCCATTTATTTTTTTTTCTTGATCTAAGAATGATAAAAACTGTTGAATGCGCCTGGCGAAAGACGGACAATTTTTAATAAGAGAAGGTTGGTTTTGCTGATTAAGCATTGGTTTAAGATAAATAATATTAATATTTTTTTTTCGAATAAAATAATCAAACCGAGCACGCTGCATTCTTTCTGCTTCCGCCTCACCCAAAAAAGGCGAGCGCAACAAATAACTAAATGTTTCGGAAGAAATCACATCGTCATAAAGATTGAGTAAGAGTAGAGCTGTATGAATGATAGGATATCGAGATAAACTTTTACCAGCCGAGATGTTAAATGGAGGATTGATAGAAATTCCATAAGTTTTCTCATCGGAAAACACTTCTGAAAAAATTTGCATGACACGATCGCGTGTTTTCTCTAAAGTTGGAACAACACAGCCAATCATCGCATCTGGTTCCCGTCTAGCAATCGTTTTTGCGAAGCGAGCTATTGTGGTTATTTCTGTATCATGATTCGAAAAACGCGTACGAGAAATGACATTGTTTTTAATAGAAGAGAGAGATGTAACCATGTGTAACGTTACTCCTTGTTGTTCGCCTATAGCAAACAACTTCTTCCATTGTGGCGATAGCTCTGTAAATCCAAATAAATTAATATAATCTGGCAATGTAATTTGTTTGGCAATCATTTTATTCATTAGGAAATCAGGAAGCGAGGCATGATCCAACCAATCATTATCTGTGCACATTTTTTGAAATAGTGTTGCCCAAGATTGAAATGCTGCACAATCATCAATTGTATTAAATAATGGATGATGCATATCCACGTGCCACTCTTTACTGAGTGTCCAAGCTGCTTGAACCATCTCAACCATTTTTGATAGTTGCAATAGAGAGGTATGTAGAGTAGATAAGATAATCTGTTCCCAAATAAATTCTTCTTGAAAAGAAGTGAGTAATAAAGGGGAGGCAAGTGCATACTGGTTAAGATAATCATTAAATAAGCGCTGGAACCAATTGTTGATTGGTAATATATCAGGTGTGACCCAAGCCTTGCGCCCATTATTTATTTGATGTTGCCGATCAATTTTATGTAGCCTTGCTGCAAGACGCCTGTTAGGCGTCAACATGGTTGTGCGAGCACTCATCTGTTGTATTCCATCACAATAAATCCATTATTTTCTCAACCAATCGCGCGCGTTCACTAGGTTGGTGCTCGCTTAAAATAAAACGTAAGCTAGTAGGTCCTTCAAAATGAAACTGTTTGGGTTCGGTTTGAATCAGTTTAATGATTTTCTCAAGGCTAACATTGGGTTGTTCGCTGAATTCAAATTTACCCCCTCGCTCATGAACATCTATTTTAGTTATTCCTAATTGATCAGCATATTGTTTCAAACTGCTTAACGCAAATAAATTGTTGATGGGTTCTGGTAACAATCCAAATCGATCAATCATCTCCACTTGTATTTCATCTTGTTCAACAGTATTTTTAGCATTTGCAATGCGCTTATAAAATTGCAAACGCAATTGCACGTCATCCAAATAAGATTCTGGGATGAGAGCTGGAATGTGCAAATTAATTTCTGAATGATGATATAGCAGTGTTTTTTCAAAATTGATTTCCCGCCCTGATTTTAATGTATCCACTGCTTTTGATAATAAGTCCATATAAAGATTAAAACCAATTTCTTGAATATGACCACTTTGACTTTCTCCCAATAACTCACCTGCACCACGAATTTCTAAATCATGAGTCGCTAATGTAAAACCAACACCTAATGCATCGAGTGAGGTAATGGCATCTAAACGCTTGTTAGCGTCATTCGTAATATATTGTTTAGCTGGGATAAGTAAATACGCATACGCTTGGTGATGAGATCGCCCAACCCGCCCACGTAATTGATGTAGTTGCGCTAAACCAAATTTATCTGCACGATTAATAATAATGGTGTTAGCTGTAGGAATATCGATACCACTTTCAATAATAGTTGAACAAACCAGCACATTATAGTGCCGATGGTAAAATTCAGCCATGACTCGTTCTAATTCACGTTCATGCATTTGGCCATGCGCAATATTAACACGCGCTTCGCGCACGAGCTTTGAAATTTCTTCTGCCTTTTTATTGATAGTCGCCACTTCATTATGTAAAAAATAAACTTGTCCACCTCTAAAAACCTCTCGTTGTATTGCTTCTTGAACTAAATGATCTTTATATTCATGCACAAATGTTTTGACCGATAACCGTCTAGCAGGTGGGGTGGCAATAATTGAAAGATCACGAATACCTGATAAAGCCATATTAAGAGTACGAGGAATAGGGGTGGCTGTTAACGATAAAATGTCAACTGATGTGCGCAATGCTTTTAATTTTTCTTTTTGTTGCACGCCAAACCGATGTTCTTCATCAATAATGACTAGTCCAAGTGTTTTTAATTTGATATTGCTTTGTAATAATTTATGTGTCCCGATAATGATATCAACCGAACCTTCTTCCATGCGCTGCAAGATGTTTTTTTGCTCTTTTCCGGTGCGAAAACGAGATAACATTTCAACGCGAATAGGCCAATCGGCAAAACGATCTTGAAATGTTTGAACGTGTTGCTGTGCAAGCAAAGTGGTGGGTACAAGCACCACCACTTGTTTGCTATTTTGCACAGCTAAAAAAGCTGCGCGCAGAGCCACCTCTGTTTTACCAAAACCCACATCACCACAAATGACCCTATCCATTGGTTTCTCTGATATCATGTCAGAAAACACCTGGTTAATTGCCTGTGATTGATCTGGTGTTTCTTCAAAAGGAAATTGAGCTGCAAACGTAGCATATTGATCTGATACTAGTTCATAAGTATATCCTGGGCGCGCTGCACGCTTTGCATATAAATCGAGTAACTCAGCTGCAACATCACGAACGCTTTCAATCGCTTTGCGTTTAGCTTTTTGCCATTGGTCGCCGCCTAATTTAGCGATAGGAATATGTTCAGAATGCACCCCAGTATAACGGCTAATCAGATGTAAAGAAGAAACCGGTACATATAACTTATCATTGTGTTGATATTCTAAACAAAAAAATTCAGTCATTTGATCTTTGATCGTAAGCGTTTGTAAACCCAAATATCGACCCACTCCATGATCAATATGTACAACCGCATCGCCAATTTGCAATTCAGTTAGATTTTGAATGAGCTTATCGGGATCCTGTAATGCTTTTTTGCGGAGCCGCCTTTGCATCACGCGATCACCATATAACTGCGATTCCGTAATCAATGCAACATCAGGATGGGTTAAGATAAAGCCAATTTCTAACGGCGCAATCACTATACCAATTTTTTCTGTACTACTTAAAAATGCTTGCCACGAATGAAAATAGGAAGGGTGGAGTGCAATCTGTTTAAAAAGTTGCAAAATGATTTCGCGACGTCCTATCGTTTCTACGCAAAACAATATTCGACCTGAATAATGAGTGATGAATTGTTGAAGCAATGCAAGTGGCAAGGGTGCTTTATCATTAATATGTAACAAGGGTGCTGAAACAGTTGCAAATGAAAATGATAGACGATTTACATTTTTTTCTTGGTGATTATCTTGAATATGAATATGAGGATAATGATTAAATAATTCATTTAATTTTTCAGTTGTAACAAATAGTTTTTCCGGTGAAAGTAATGGGCGTGAGATATCACATTGTCCGTGCGTATAACGCGCCATAATTTCTTGCCAACGTTCGCTGATGTTAGTTACGATATCACCAATTGTTACAATGCAAGTTTTTTCTGGAAGATAATCAAATAAAGTCGCTGTGTTTTCAAAAAACAAAGGTAGATAATATTCGATACCTGGTGAACAAATACCTTCGCTAACATCCTGATAGATGGGACATTGCAAAGGGTTGCCCGCAAATTCTCTACGCCAATTTTGTCGAAACTGCTCAATGGATGTTTCTGTTAATGGAAATTCTCGACCAGGCAATAAATGAATGCTTTGTACTTTTTCTGTTGAGCGCTGGGATTCTTCTGAAAAGATTCGGATGGTATCCACTTCATTATCTAGCAAATCGATACGAAAAGGCTGTTTGCTTCCCATGGGAAACAAATCGACAATGGATCCTCTCACGGCAAATTCACCATGCTCTCGCACTTGTCCAACAGATCGATAGTTGGCTTTGTGCAATCGTGCTCTTAAATGATCAATATTCAGTTGATCCCCTATTTTTAAGAAAAATCCTTGTCCTTCAAGATATGATTTTGGAGCAAATTTGTGCATCAATGTTGAAACAGTAGTCACAATTGTCATTTTATGAGCAGTTATGAGCCGAAATAGAGTAGACAATCGTTCTGAAACAATATCTTGATGAGGTGAAAAATAATCATATGGGAGCGTTTCCCAATCAGGAAAAGTCATGATGCATTGTGCTTCTTCCTTGTTAAAAAATTGAAACGCCTCCATGAGGCAAGAAGCAAAAAGGCTATCTGGCGCGATAACCAAAAGAGAATGCTCATAGTGAGTCATGGCGCTACTTAACGCTAAACCAATGCTAGACCCATAGAGATTTTCCCAAACATACGATAAATTATCCGTATGAGGACAGGGAGGGTGAAACATGTCAGCTTGTTGTTGAGTTGTCATGGTCATAGTCTAGCAGTTGAATTTAGAATAGGAAGAGGTGTCAGGGAGGATACCGTGAAAGGATACGCAATACTGGCTCAACAACAGGGTGTTTTAGAGTATCATCCATGGGAAATAATTATCAGTGATATTAATCGCATATTACGTGAACTTCATATCGCCATTTCTGCTGCTTTTTTAGCCAATAAATCGCTCGTTATTGCTCCACATGAACATGACCTGTTTGAAGAGATTTGGAGCAAATTAAATACTGAAGAGAAGCAGGAGAGAAGAGAATCATATGATCATCCTAATGAACAACTTGAAAAAAATCTAGAACAAATCATTATTCAATATTGCAACCATCTCCATTTATCAAGAGAAACCATCACTTCAACAACAACTATTTTGCTCGAGCATATTATAAAGTTATACCATGGGTTAGCTGCAAAACGTGCTTTACTATTAGAATTTGAAATGAATGATCATGTATTAACTATTTCAACTCTACTCCATGATCTTCAAAACAAACAAAATCAATTTGTTGAGCGATATCTTAAACTCAAAACCAAGACGCATGGAGTAGATGCTGAGCTTGAAAATTTTGAATATGTATTGGAAGAAATCGTTCGCACATTAGCGCAAAAAGGATATTGCCAAATCGATGGTGCTATTAGTTCTCACCGCATCATCAATCATCCTGATGAAAACCTGCAATCTGTTCGCAAGTGTTTACAGGATCTGCCTGATATCGCTCCTATTCATCAAGCCATCAAGCAGTTATCTGGCTATAAATTAAATTTGCGCCAGCGCAATATGTTGCTAATCATCAACCAAATACAACAATATGCGCAAACTATTCAACATACGATTACCGTATCAAACCAATTTGTCGCATCATTTGCTCAAACCACTGACAACAAAATAAAAAATCTCGCTCAGGAATGTGATTATTTACAGATGGTTTTGTCAGAATTACATAATGATTATTTGAAGCGGCTGCTTAAACGCGTATCTAACATAGCAAGTTATGATGGTGAAAATGAATTGGAGCTGGAATCACAAAACAGCTTACAGCGTATGATGAATGAAACTATTGTTGCATGTAAAAATCAAATTTATTTATCTTTTACAAATTTAATTATCACCAATCCTTGGCATAAGGTTATAGAAAAATTAAATACTATTAAAACTATTACAAACAATATAAACGAGCTTGTTTCGCCGTATATTCCTTATCTAGATGAAAAAGAAACTCTCCAATTACGCATTGATGCAAATAAAAAACAAATGCATGAATTGAATGCTGAACAAAAAAAATTATGCGCGCGTTTTGTTAAAGTAAAAAATGATTGGAATCGTTGTAATAATATTTTAACAAATGTGCAAAATGATTTAATAGAGCATTCAAGTTCTATGATGGATTATATTCAAACGTTTATTATCCATCACTGGGGAAAAATATTAATTGGAAGCGCCATTGGTATGGGTTGTGGTATTTTATTGGCAGTATTAACCACATTCAATCCGATATCGCTTGTGGTATTTTGTATATGTGGAGCGATGATAGGTTTTAGTATAGGGGCAAGTGTTGGATTAGGCATGGATTATGTCGAAGAAAAAAACAAACGTGCAAAAACACTCCTACCCCCGTATGATTCATGTATCGCTATGTTTTTTTCTAAACACGCAAGAAAAATCTCTATGATGCAGCGAAATGATGAACACGATAAAACCAAGCGGCTTTAAATCTATGGACACACTTTCATTTCAGCCACCAATCATTGCTCACCGCGGGGCGAGCGCTTATGCACCAGAAAATACGCTTATCGCATTTGTGAAAGCAGCACAACTGGGTATTCGATGGATAGAATGTGATGTCATGCAAGCTGCCTGTGGCGAAGCTATTATTTTCCATGATGAAACCTTAGATAGAACAACGAATGGCAAAGGCTATGTTGAGCGTTACCCCTACACGTATCTCCAATCACTTGATGCTGGGTCATGGTTTGATCCGATATTTTCAGGTGAAAGAATTCCAACTTTACGTGCGCTACTTGAGTTTCTTCAAAATACTGCTATGCATGCCAATATTGAAATTAAAGCATTACCGGGACAAGAAGATGCTTTGGTAAAAATAGTTGCAAAAGAAATCATGACGCATTTTGGCGAACGAGCAAATAATATTTTATTTTCAAGTTTTTCTGTAGCAGCATTGTATGCATTACGTCGATATTTACCGCATTGCCAAATAGGATTACTGTTGCATGAATGGGAAGCGGATTGGGAAAAAACGTATGATTCGCTTCATTGTGTTTCACTACATATTAATCATGAAATTATTTTTTCTGATATCGCTCATCAATTAAAAAAAGATAATAAAATAGTATTGTGTTATACCGTGAATGATCCCGCTCGCGCTACCGAACTTTATTCCTTTGGAGTTGATGCGGTATTTAGCGACGCGCCTGATCGGATATTAATGATTTAATATGAGTATCGTCTAAGCCAAGAGCTTGCCTTTCGGACTGATCCGACTTTGATACTAGATTATTAGCAGTAAATAAAACGACGGATTTGCCTTTATATTCGTTTGTGCTCGTAAGATATTTTTCTATAACATTAATATCTGTCAATCTATTATTTTTATCAAAAAACATCGCTATATCATATAGACGATATCCAGAACCACAAAACCACTTTAACCCGATTGATAGCACATCATCTTTTTCTAATTCCGGATGAATTAATTTCTGTATTGTAATACATACACGGCGCCGATCATTTTCTAAACATGTTGGCTGATTTAATGCTTGTATTAATTGATGTTCGGGAATAGAAAGGGTAACAGCTTGCTTAGATTTAGATTGATGATCCGGTATGAATGTAAAGTTTATTACTTGGTTACTTTTGTTTTCTTTAGAAGAATAAACGGTTGATTTTTGAATAGTTAAATTTTTTTGTGTGGGGCTAGCCATAATACCGAATAATACGAAAGGATAGGATAGCCATGATGGCTCAGATTGTTTTTCAACATATTCGTTCCATATATTATTTTCATTACCTAACATACAGTTAAGAGTCAATGAACTTAGATTGTGCATCACTTTTACTCCTCTATTTTTATGGGTTGTTACGATAACATGATTCTTGGTTTTGTTGCAAACATGCAAACAAATAATTCGTGTTGACATAGGATGGGAATAGGATAGGATCTTGCCTTACACAAGCTAAATAAACGAGGCAATCATGATATCAAGAGATGAACCTCCATCACCACTTGAGCAACTACCTGATGAAATGCTATTACACACATTGTCGTTTTTTAATAAAAAAGAATTAGGTAGCATTGCGCCCGTAAATAAAAATTTCAATTCTCTCGTAAACGTTAGCTTTAATGATAGGTGCCTAGATTATACTCAGCCTCAATTGGATCGGATTAAAAACTTTGAGGGAAATAAAAATTTTAACTGGGTAAAAGCAATATGGCTATCCGATACTGAAATTGCAAGTGGCTCTACTGATAACTCTGTAAAAATATGGGATGCCAATACGCAAAAATGTTTAAAAACGCTTCTATTACCTTATGGTGTAACATGCATTAAAAAATTTGATAATCAATTGTTAATCGGTACGAGTGGAGGCGCTATATATAAATGCGATTACCAATTAGAGCAACCTGCCACTTGTATTCGAAATAGCAATAATAAAGATAGTTTCATTACTACACTAATTAAGTTGCCTGACAAGATTTTATTTTCGACCAGCCAGTATTTAAAAATACTTGATTTGAAAAGTGCTCAGGAACAAAAGATAATTTCTTTTCATATATCTCATCCACGTCCAGTTCAGCTTGCTGATGGTACGATCTTAGTTAATACTGACAAAGATTGCTCTTGTGAAGATAAAGCAATTATCGTTCGCCCACTTCTTCTTCCTCCTCCTCAAGAAACAAATTTAAGAAGAAACAACATTAATTCTGTTATTGCATTACCAGAAAAAAGAATAGCCATTGGCGATTCTTTAGGATACCTTTTCTTACTTGATTTAGCGGGTAAAATTTTATTGGAGAATGAGATACCTTCTAGTCAGGGAATTCAACTTGCAAGTGCAATCACCATCCCTTTTCGATCTCAAGTTAGCTTCAGACGATAAAAAATCATCCTAACGCTAACTCTGAC
>MGXW01000002.1 GCA_001801495.1 Gammaproteobacteria bacterium RIFCSPHIGHO2_12_FULL_37_34 | reverse complement strand
CTGCAGAAGAAACTGTTGAGCAAGTATTTGGTGGGATGAATATTGATATTATTGAGTAAACACTAGGAGTTCCCGCTGAGAAACGCGGGAACTCCTTTAATGTTCTTATGCAACGCAATTCAGCTAAGGCAATTGACAGATATTTGACATAAGCTATAAATACATTGATAATATAGCTTATGACATATATTCGCAGAAAACTAGCGGGCAATATTTTAGACATACTGAAGCGTGGCAAAAGTATCTTATTGCTTGGCGCTAGGCAAACTGGCAAAACAACCATGATCAATCAGGAGATCGTCCCTGACCTTATTTATTCCTTTGTAGACCCGGAAGTACGAATACGATATGAAAAAGATCAAACGTTGCTTACTCGCGAATTAAAACTTACATTACAAACATGGGACAAGCTGCCTATCATTTTCATTGATGAAATTCAAAGAGTGCCGAATGTAACGGATATTGCACAACTACTCATTGACCAAAAAAAAGCGCAATTTATTTTGACAGGATCTTCAGCACATAAATTAAAGCACGGCGCGACTGTTAATTTATTACCAGGTAGGGTAGTCGCCTTAATCATGGACCCTCTTCATTTTGATGAATTGCCAAAGAATTGGCAAAATCTGAATGATATTTTACTCTATGGAACGCTACCATTTATTGTACTGGATGCGAATAATGATAATAGAGAAGCAGATTTACGTTCATACGTGACAACCTATCTTGAAGAAGAAATCAGGGCAGAGGCATTAGTCAGAAATATTGGAAATTTTTCTCGATTCTTAGAGCTCGCGGCAAGTGAATCCGGGTATATTGTTAATTTTACCAAACTGTCTCAGGATGTTGGTGTCGCATCAACAACCATCATTGATTATTATCAAGTTCTAGAAGATTGCATGATAACATTACGAATTGACCCTATTATTCATTCAATCTCACATAGGCGATTGATCAAATCTCCTAAATATATATTTTTTGATCTTGGAGTGCGGCGTGCTTGCACAAATGAAGGCCATCAATTACCAGAGAAATATCTTGCACATCTTTTTGAGCAATACATTGGTATCGAGCTCATTCACCAAACACGCAAGTTATCGAGCGCCCAGCTTCGTTATTGGCGTGATAGTAATAATGTTGAAGTCGATTACGTTTTGGAAACTTCGGGTAGATATATACCAATCGAAGTAAAATGGACTGAAGAGCCCTCTATCAACGATGCGCGGCACCTGAAAAAATTTTTATCGGAATATGAGAATACAGATAAAGGTTATATTATTTGTAGAACGCCGCAAGCTGTAGAAATTTCTGAAAATATCATTGCATTACCTTGGCAAAGAGTGAAAGAAATTATATTTTGACATGGCGCTTAGGTCAGGAAAAAAGCAACCTCATCCTGTAAATTGATTCAATTCAAAAATAGGCAACAAGATAGCAAGCACAATAAATAACACAATGACTCCCATGATCAAAATAATAGCTGGCTCAAAAAGTGCAAGACCTACTTCAATCATGCGGCTAATTTCATCTTCTTGATGTTGAGCCACTCGCTCTAACATATTTTCTAATTGTCCACTCATCTCCCCGCTTGCTATCATGTGAATACTCATAGGCGAAAAATAAGAAGTGCGCTTCAGTGTAAGATGGATTGCTGCACCCTCACGAACATGGTTCACAGCCAATTCAATGGCTTTACGAATTGGAATAGTAGTAATGAGTTGTGCTGAAATTTGCATAGCTTCAAGCACTGGCACGCCCGATGCTGAAAGAATCGATAAAGTACGAGCAAATCGTGCTGTATTGGTAGTACGCATCACATAACGAATAAGCGGAATACGCAATAAAAATAGATGCGCCTTCTCGCGAAGTCGACTATTTTTTTTAAGCATGTGTCGCCATAAAAAAATACTCGCTATTAGAATAATCACAACATATAAGCCATCTGTTGTTACCATATCACTCATTGCAATTAAAACATTAGTCAGCATAGGCAAGGTTTGATTGAGATGCTCATAGACACTAATCATTTTGGGAACAACATATTCTAACAAAAAGCCAACAATACCAATTGCAACCAATACAATCATACCGGGATAAATTAATGCGGTAGTTAATTTTCGTTGCATATGCCATTGTTGTTCGGTGTAATCAGCCAGACGTAATAAAACTTTATCTAAATGTCCTGATTTTTCACCTGCTGCAACAGTTGCGCAAAATAATGCGGAAAAACTATCCGGGTGTTCTCGTAACGCGGAAGAAAGCGCATGCCCTTCTAATACTTTACTTCGCACAGAAAAAATAAGTCCTTTCATCCGTGATTTTTCAGTTTGTTCGGCAACTGCTAATAATGATTCTTCGACTGGTAATCCTGCTGATAATAAGGTTGCAAGTTGTCGCGTCATCATCGCTAATTCTTTTGCACTGAGACCTTTTTTAAAAAGATGAAAAGAAAATCCTTTTGATAAAAGCACTCCTTTTTTACTTTGAGTAAAATTAATTTTTATAGGAATAAGAGATTGATCACGCAACAATTGCCGAGCGTGCTTTTCACTTTCTGCTTCAATCACACCTTTTTGTTCACCTCCAGTGTGATGAATAGCAATATAATAGAAAGCTGGCATATTTTTCTCACAAATTAAAATTTAGGAAATCAATCCTCTCCCGTTACACGTAATACCTCTTCAAGTGAAGTATCGCCCAATAATACACGCCTACAACCATCTTGCCGAATGCTAACAAATAAACTGCGCGCATATTTACGCATGTGTTGCTCTGACACACGGTCATGAATCATCGTTGCCAAAGCTTCATCCATCGCTATTAATTCATACACACCGCTTCTACCAGCATAGCCTGTGTGACGACAATGCGCACATCCAACTGGGTGATAAATCACCGATTGCTCCTCTACCAAAAGCAACTCCATCTCACGTGCGGTTGCAGCACGAGACTCCTTACAATGACGACATAGCAAACGAATTAATCGTTGTGCAAGTACGCCTGTTAAACTAGAGGCAAGCAAAAAAGGTTCCACCCCCATGTCATCTAATCGGGTAATTGCACCAATTGCACTATTGGTATGCAAAGTAGAAAGCACTAAATGTCCTGTTAAACTCGCTTGAATAGCAATTTGTGCTGTCTCCAAATCACGAATCTCACCAACCATAACCACATCTGGATCTTGGCGTAAAATAGCACGTAATCCTTTTGCAAACGTCATATTCGTTTTAGAATTCACTTGTGTTTGTCCAATACCTGCCAAATCATATTCAATAGGATCCTCAACGGTAAGAATATTACGCTTTTTGTCATTGAGAACCGTCAAACCCGCATATAATGTAGTCGTTTTTCCAGAACCTGTTGGACCAGTCACTAAAATAATACCGTGTGGTTTGAGAATGAGTGTACGCAATAATTCCAACGTTTTTTCATCCATGCCCAATTCGGCTAAATCTAAACGGGCATGTTGTTTATCAAGCAAACGTAACACAGCTCGTTCGCCATGATTAGTTGGCATAGTGGATACGCGCACATCGACCGCACGGCCACCAATACGTAATGTAATGCGACCATCTTGCGGCAAACGTTTTTCAGCAATATCTAATTTTGCCATGACTTTGATACGCGAAATAATTAATGGAGCGAGAATTCTTGGTGGTTCTAATACTTCGCGCAATACACCATCTACACGAAAACGAATCGTGACATGATCTTCAAATGTTTCAATGTGAACATCGGATGCGCCTTCCTTAATAGCTTCACTTAATAATGCATTTAATAAACGAATAATAGGTGCATCATCTTGACGTTCAAGCAAGTCTTCCGCTTTAGGAAGTTCCTGCATCAGATCAGAAAGCGATAAGGATTCTCCTAAATCTTCCGCCATTTGCATAGCCGTTGTTGTATCAGTTTCATATGCTTTAACAAGTTGCGCATTAAATAACTCCGTATGAACTTCTTCTAATATCAATGGCATTTGCAAATAACGACGAATTTCAGAAAATATAAAAAGTGGAGGAGTATGTTGGTAAATCACCTTTGCGCAATTATTTTCTATACCAGAGAGTAGTACACCGTGACGTTTAGCAAAAGCAAAAGGAAAGGAGTGCATGGGCTTTACGAATTCTCAAAAGGTTTAGGCAAATCTTTTGAATTCTTCCATGGCGGTAATAACGTTTTAAGGGGCTCACGACCAATATTTTGCAATTCATCTCTAAAATTAGCTTGGATTGTTCGAATAGCATTATATTTCGTTTCAGTGATTGTCATCGCATTATCACTACTCTGAAAAATAATGGGTTTGATAAATACCATGAGCGTTCGTTTTTGTTGACGGATAGCTTTTTGCTGAAATGCGGTACCTACAATAGGCAAATCGCCTAAAATAGGAACTTTATTAATATTTTCATTATTGCTATTACTCATTAGTCCCCCCAGCACTAACACATCATCGCTATTAATAATGACAGCATTATTAATAGCGCTTGTATTAATAAGCGGCAATGGGCCAGGATTTTGTGGATTCTGCAGTGTATCATTTTTTAATTTTAATTTTAATAAAACGGAACTGCCTAAATTAATTTGCGGTGTCACATCTAATTTTAACGTGACATTTTTGTAATCGAATGTAGTAAATGGTGTAACAGTTCCTACACCATTTGATGATGCATACGAACCATTTTGCGTCGGGACCATTTGTCCAATTTCAATGGTGGCTTTTTGATTATCGAGGACAACAATTTGTGGGGTAGAAAGAATATCCACTCCATTTTGATTTTGCAGCAAACTTAATACGGAGCGAATTTGCACATGCGGCATGATGCCAACCACACCCGCGCCTAAATTAGGAAAATCGGTAATCACATTGCTCGGTTGCACATTGTTATCTGGGGTCACACTTCCCCATTGTATACCTAAACTCTTCAAATTCGATTCATCAATTTCAGCAATAATGGCTTCCACCAACACTTGAGCTGGTCGAATATCTAATTTAGAAATCACTGATTTAAGCGCCTGCATCAACATAGGTGGTGCCGTAATAATAACCGCATTAGAACTAGGTTCCGCTTGGATATTGGTAAAATTAGTATTGGTTTCTTTTGTACTAGATGCCGTACCAGAGGAACCAGATCCTGAGTAACTTGTGTTATAACGTGCACCATTATCTTTACCAATAATATTTTGAGCAATCTTACCGAGTAGCGGAGCAAATGTTTTTGCTTCCTGATAACGTAAATAAATCACTTCTGTATTCCCTGATGGTGTGGAGCTCGGCGCATCAAGTTGTGCTATCAACATGCTGATGCGCAAACGTTGCAATTTAGGACCACTTAACAAAATACTATTACTACGTTCATCCACCGCAATTGAAATACTAGGCATTTCACCTGCCAAACGTGCTGCTGCTTGCAAATTATTTAATACCATAGCCACTTGTCCAGCTTGAGCTTGATGCAGGGGGATAATTTGTATACCATTATTTGCTGCTCTATCAACATCTTGAATGACTTTAATAATGCGCTCTAAATTAGTCGCTCGCCCAAGCAAAATAAGAACATTTCCTGGTGAATAAGTAGCAACATTACTCCATTGCGGCAGCATAGGGCGGATAATAGGCATTAATTGTGTAGCAGAAATATTATCTAGTGCAACAACACGCACCACTACTTCATCACCTTTGCCAGGTGATTGTTTGCTGGCAAGAGCAATTGCTTGTTCTGCGCTTTCCATGTTAGGAACAATTTTAATTACATTTCCAGAAGGAATAGCAGAGTACCCTAATAAGCCAAGCACCGACAAGAAAACTTGATATACTTCTTCTTTGCGTAACGGCTTACTAGAAACTAAGCTTATTTTGCCGCTCACTCGCGGATCTACAACAAAATTCTTACCCGTTTCTTGAGAAACTTCATTAATGACACTCAAAATATCGGCATCTTGTAAATTCCACAGCCGCAGGGAACCAGTTGATGATGGTGAAACGCTTGGAGGATTCGCCAAAAGAGTAGCAGGTGCAGCAATAGCAAACGACTCTAAGAGAAAAAATACGCCTAGTAGTAAAATAAATCGTTTATGTATGAATAATGGCATAGTTTATTGTGATTATGTACGTTAACTAATATGAATACCGCTCCGTCCCTTCAGCCTTTTTGATGGGATGGAGCAGTATATCATCAATCTTCAACAACAAACCGGCTGACCCACACTTTTTACTGTGTTGCTGTGTTATCACCTGTTGCAGGAACCATTGCCTGATCCGGATTGCTCATAGCCTGGCTTTGTGGTTCGGCTGTTCCTGGGGTAGGCTGCATATCGGTGCCTGTTCCCATAGGAGCACTCGCTTGTGGCTCTGTGGTGGCAGGGAACGCTTGTTCGTTACCCGTTTGCGCTGCTTGGGAATCTGGAGTGGTGGGTTGAGCCATTGTATCACTCGGCATCGCTGCTGAAGAATTATCAGCAACAGCTTGTGTTTGAGTTTGATCACCCGTTGTAGATGGCGCTGCCATGGCTGTCGTTTGCTGAGTAGCATCAGTAGCTGATTTATCTTCTTCGCCGCTTCTGGAGCAAGCCGTCATGCCAACTACACATAACCCAATGAGAGTCGCAACAAGAAATTTTTTACGCATAAAGTGGTCTTCCTTCTTAAATAATCTAAAATTTTAAATATTCACTGTTACAGAATAGGTTAGGTTGCGAGTTGCAGCAACCCTTGTTTAAAGCCTGTATATTATCTTAATTTAATACAAGTGCAAAGAGTAAGACCACTTCATTTAAGATAAAAATTTTTAAGCTGCAAAAAAATAATGCAAAATGAATGTTACCACTATTCCAAGTACAGCTAACCCTGCCATTAGTTGCAGCAAAGTTAATCGTCCAATACCAACGTAAGGAGAAAGTAAAGCGCGGTGCTCATCATCATGCTGATTCATTAATAATACCTCTGTTTCATTGCCTCTTTTGCCAAGATAAGCGTGTGAGCAGCCAATACATTAGCCTTGGCCGTCCCTTCTTTTAACACGGATTGTATATAGTTCATGTCTTTCTCATATTGCAAACGCCGTTGTCTCATAGGTTGAATGAGCGCAACCAACACCTCAATCAGCCGTTTTTTACACTCCACATCGCCAATCATACCATTTCGATAACGCTCTTTGGCCTCTTCCACCCATATTTTATCTGGGTTAAATGTTTCATGGAAAATCCACAACGGATTATTTTCTATACTACCTTTATAAGTTGATTTAAGGCGTTTGGGATCCGTGTACATGGACATTACTTTCTGTTGAACGGTATCCGAATCATCGCTTAATAAAATATAATTATTCAACGACTTAGACATTTTATAGAGATTACCATCCGGCCCTGGCGCGCCAATACCTACTAAACGATGGGATCGTCCAAGTTTAACTTCAATAATAGGGAATAATCCGCCTTTTTTTAGATAATCTGCATCCTCTGTATGAGGGTCCACATGACAATAGAGTTGATTAAAGCGTCTAGCGACCTCTCGTGCCATTTCCAGATGTGGCACTTGATCTTCCCCTACAGGGACGAATGCTGGTCTAAATGCCAAAATATCGGCTACCTGGCCTACTGGGTAGAGCAAAAACCCAAAAGGATAATTATCCCCCAACCCTTTATCACGAATCTCATCTTTAATGGTTGGGTTACGCATAAGACGAGGGTAAGGTATCAACATGCTGAAAAAAAAGGTGAGCTCCGCAATAGCAGGAATTTCAGATTGTAAAAAAATAGTACTTTTTTGAGGATCAATACCTGCCGCCAAATAATCAATCGCAATATCGATAACACTTTGATGGATGTCATCTGGTTTATCCATCCTCGTAGTAAAAGCATGCACATTGGCAATTAGAAAATAACAATCGTAATCATTTTGCATTAAAACACGATTTTCCAGTGAACCAACAAGATGGCCTAAATGTAACCGTCCCGTTGGTGTATCGCCAGTTAATATACGCAATTTATTTTGCTGATTTTTCATGTGCTTCTCGATGAACTAAATGATAGACCACTTGCCCAGCTTTCTGGCATTTCACTAGTTGCCAATGGGGTGGAAGCTCATTATCCTTAATTACGCGCTGCGCTTCCAGGTAAATGTGCGCTGATTGCGCTAATAATCCGTGTTCTTCAAGTTCATAGCAACTAGGTAATAATAAATTTTCTGCATAGGGCGGATCAAGAAATACAATATCAAATGGTCGATGCTTTAAAATGTGTGTGTTAGCAAGCAATCGTAATTGTAAAAACGCATCCGCTTGATAAACTAAAACGTTGTCTGCTTCTAGTGCTTTAAGCTCTTCTTTTAGTAGTTGTACAACATGTAGAGATTGATCAACAAGCACAACATATGCTGCGCCTCGTGATAAAGCCTCTATTCCCAATACACCACTACCAGCAAATAAATCCAGACAATAAGCTCCCGGTATAATAGGCATAAGCCAGTTAAATAATGTTTCGCGAACGCGATCGGGTGTGGGTCGTAAACTTGCAACAGAAGGAATCGTCAATCGCCTACTACGCCATTTTCCACCAATAATGCGTACATAACCAGGTTTCATGTTTCCGGAAAAAATTTTTGATGAAGCATTTGTTTTAAAGTGAAAGGGCATTGTTTTTTGAAATGTTTCTGCTCAAGGCCGGTTTCTTTTTCTGCTATCAGTAACGCTTTTTTATAAGCATGCGAGAGTTGCTTTTCCAATTCATGTCTCAAACTCGGACTTTCTTCTAATAGATCCGTTAATTCGAAACGCTGTTCTTTGATCGTTAACTCCCAACTCTTGCTTCGTCTAATCACTTGATGTTGCCATTTAAGCAAATGTGCGATTAAAAGAGCCAATAGATTGATTAGCTCTCGCTTTTCACTTTTTCCCATGCTTTCAATTTCCTCTGCAACATGTTCTGCATCCACTTCCAACAATTTTCCTGCTCGTAATAATTGTGCATTATGAATAGCCCAGGCATAGAAATCTTTTTCATATCGCTTTGATAAACTTTTAGCCATTTATACATCCTCAACAAAACTCTAGAAATTATGGCATAAAGCTGCTATTAGTGAAAGGCAAACAAAATTGCTTGTGAAAAGGTTACTGTATGTTCGATTTTTTAAAACACAAAAAAAATCTAGCGGATGAAACAAACAATGGTAAATCCAGTGGCGTATTGATGCAACTCAAACAAGGGTTAGCCAAAACACGCCATTCATTGTTATCGGGATTCGCTCATTTGTTTCTTGGTAAAAAAGAATTAAATGCTGATTTACTCTCTGAGATAGAAACCGCATTATTAACAGCAGATGTTGGCGTTGAAACAACGGAACAACTCATACAAACACTGACACAAAAATTAGCTCGTAAAGAATTAAACAATACGCAAGCAGCTTTTCAATGTTTACAAGAGGAAATGCAATCCATCTTAAAACCATGCAGCATACCTCTTTCCATCCCAGAAAAAACTAAACCTTTTGTTGTTTTAATGGTTGGCGTGAATGGTTCAGGTAAAACCACTACTATTGGTAAATTAGCTTATCTTTTTAAAAAAAATCATAAAAATATTATGCTAGCAGCCGGTGATACATTTCGTGCAGCAGCCATTCAGCAATTGCAAATATGGGGTGAGCGCAATCATATCCCTGTCATTGCTCAGCAAACAGGTGCAGATACTGCGGCTGTTATTTATGATGCAATGGCAGCTGCAAAAACACGAGATGTAGATGTGTTGCTTGCTGATACTGCGGGACGTTTACATACTCAAAGTAATCTAATGACGGAGTTACAAAAAATAAAACGAGTGCTCGCAAAGTTAGATCCTACTGCACCCCATGAAGTATTAATGATATTAGATGCTACATTAGGCCAAAACACTCTTCATCAAGTAAAACAATTTCATCAAGCGATTGGGGTAACAGGTATTGCTTTAACCAAACTAGATGGGACAGCCAAAGGAGGTATTATCTTTGCAATTGCTAAAGAAACCCATATTCCTATCCGCTATATCGGCATAGGTGAAGGAATAGAAGATTTACGTCCATTCCAAGCAGAGGAATTTATCAAGGCTTTATTTGAAGATGACATTGGACTCAGCGATTCTGCTAGGTGATAGCTCCATACAACCGCATCTTTATTAACGTGAATCGTGTCTAAGCTAAGAGCAAGCAATTGATTTTTTTATTGATAATCACAAAAAACTCATCCCTTTCGGATTTTTTGTGATTATCAATAAAAAAATCAATTGCTTGCTCTTAGCTTAGACACGATTCACGTTTTATTAGGCAAAGTGAAAATTCAACTTTCAATTTGCCATGAGTCTATGGTACGCTATAGTTAGTATGATTCCTCGACATCTTCTCAAACAATTATTGGCGTTAGCACGAAAATACCCCATTGTTACTCTTTTGGGGCCGCGACAGTCGGGAAAAACTATTCTTACTCAGCTAGCATTTCCTAATTATCAATATGTTTCTCTAGAAGACCTTGATCAGCGAGAATTTGCTTTACACGATCCCAGAGGATTTCTAGAAAAATATAATCGCCGAGTTATTTTGGATGAAATTCAGCGCGTACCCTCTTTGTTTTCTTATTTGCAAACTCAAGTTGATATGAATCCAGAAGCAGCACGATTTATTTTAACAGGTTCTCACCAATTTCAATTAAATGAAAAAATTTCACAAACTCTAACAGGACGTACAGTTATTTTAAAGCTATTCCCATTCAGTTTGGCTGAAATTTGCAGACGAGTACCCCAACTATATTGGGTATCTGGTAAATTGACAAAATCGTTGGAACCTTCGCATACACTTTATTATTATTTGTTTCATGGATTTTATCCGAGGATTTATGATAAAAAACTTCCTCCTCGCCAATTTTATCGTGACTACTTAGAAACATATGTAACGCGAGAGGTGCGAGAATTAGTAAATATAGGAGATTTATCGAAATTCGATACTTTTTTGAGGCTATTAGCAGGTCGGACTGGACAACGAGTAAATTTAACTTCTCTTGGAAATGATGCTGGATTATCCCATCCTACCATTAAGAAATGGTTATCAATTTTAGAAGCAAGTTATGTCATTCATCTCTTACTGCCCCATTTTGAAAATTTCCATAAGCGATTAATGAAATCTCCAAAAATTTATTTTTTGGATACGGGTTTGTTATGTTACCTTTTAAGAATTCAATCAGTAGATGATTTATATCACCATCCTTATTTGGGTGCCATTTTTGAATCCTTTGTCTTTTCGGAGATTTATAAAACTTTTTCTCATCAATCAGAAGAAGCTCCTTTATATTTTTGGCAAGATAGAGTAGGGCATGAGATTGATTTATTAATTGATCAAGGAAGAGTGCTCTTCCCAATAGAAATTAAGGCGTCTAAAACTCTGATTGCCAGCTTTTTTAAATATATCCAATCCTGGTTTGATCTTCCTGGAAATAAGCAGAAAGAAGGATGTTTGATATATGGTGGCAATGAGTGGATGAAACGAAAGACTATTCAAATCATACCGTGGTATGGCATTAGTTAATCTATGATCATTTTACGAAAAACAGCTAAGATGACTTGAAAAAATCAGAATAAATCGAGTATAGTACGCCTAGCAAAGCGCTTAGGAATGTATACTAGAATGATCAGAGGAAATATGACAAACACAGCCTTACAAACAATCGATCTTCGACTGCCAGTAGGCAGTCTGGAAGCCTATTTATATTATGTTAATCAAGTGCCTATGCTTGATGAGAAAGAAGAGCATGAATTGGCCATTCAATTGCAAAAAAATCAGGAATTAGCCGCTGCTAAGCGGTTGATTTTAGCCCATCTACGTTATGTTGTACGAGTTGCCAAAGGTTATTTAGGTTATGGCTTGCCACTTGCTGATCTCATTCAAGAAGGCAATGTTGGCTTAATGAAAGCGGTTAAACGGTTTAATCCAGCAATGAAAGTAAGGCTTGTTACATTTGCCATGCACTGGATTAAAGCTGAAATTCACGAGTATATTTTGCGCAATTGGCGCATTGTGAAAGTCGCCACAACCAAAGCGCAACGTAAACTTTTTTTTAATTTACGTCATCTCAAAAAGCATCTTGGCTGGATGACGCAACAAGAAGTGCATGAAATAGCACAAGATTTAGGAGTAAAACCAGAAACCGTAAGAGAAATGGAAATGCGGCTAACCAATACAGACACATCCTTTGATCCTTCTGAATATGATGAGGAAGTAGATTTCATTGCCCCAGCTGGTTATTTAGAGGATCATCGCCACAACCCTGCCGAGCAACTTGAAAAATCTGATTGGAGTGAACAAACAAACGATACAATTTATCAAGCCTTAGCGCTACTTGATGCTCGTAGTCAAGAAATTATTCACACCCGTTGGTTAAATGAAAACAAATTAACTCTACAAGAATTAGCTGAAAAATACCAAATATCTGCTGAACGTGTAAGACAACTTGAAAAAAACGCGATGAATAAGCTGCGTACGGCACTTGAGGCCATTGCGGTTACTGAACATTAAAAATATGCTTGATTATCAGCAGGTCCCTTCTTTGTTGCAGCATGTGCCCTTAATTCTTTCTTAATAAAAATCCCTATTTTTTCTATATATTATTAAAAAGGGGTGAAACCACTATGCCTATTATCGAAACAGCTC
>MGXW01000001.1 GCA_001801495.1 Gammaproteobacteria bacterium RIFCSPHIGHO2_12_FULL_37_34 | reverse complement strand
GCAAAAAATGTCAAAATCGCGCGGAACATTTATTAAAGCACGAACCTATCTCCATCATTTACATCCTGAATATTTGCGCTATTACTTTGCTGCTAGATTAAGTAACCGCATTGAGGATTTAGATATTCATTTTGATGATTTCATACAACGAATCAATGCGGATTTGGTTGGAAAATTTATTAATATTGCTAGCCGCTGCGCTAGCTTTATCAATAAAAATTTTAACAATCAATTATCGTCCTATTGTAGCGAGCCCGAACTTTATCAAACATTCGCAAAAGCTGGTGATGAAATTGCTATTCAATGGAATAAACTAGAATGTAGCCAGGCTGTACGCCTTGTGATGAATTTAGCAGATCAAGCTAACCGCTATATTGATGAAAAAAAACCTTGGTTACAAATAAAATATTCCACTAAACAACAGGAAGTTCAAGCTGTTTGTTCAATGGGAATCAATTTGTTTCGCGTATTAATGATTTACTTAAAACCTGTGTTGCCACACACTGCAAAACAAGTTGAAACTTTTTTAAAAATTGCACCACTACAATGGCACGATAAAGATAAACCATTGATCAACCATTCCATTTTAGCATTTCAACCATTCATTCAACGGATAGACCCTAAACAAATTGAGGAAATGAAAATGACAATCAAGCAAGAAAGTGAGGCGCCCTCTGTCACAACAAAACAAACTACCTCAATTGATTCAAGCAAACAACCCATTTCAATTGAAGATTTTGGAAAAATAGATTTACGTATTGCTAAAATTGTAGAAGCCGAAATGGTTGAAGGCGCAGATAAACTATTACGACTAACCGTTGATTTGGGCGATGAAACACGACAAGTTTTTGCTGGTATTAAATCTGCCTATCCCCCAAATGAATTAATTGGTCGCCACGTTGTCGTGGTAGCTAACTTAATACCACGCAAAATGCGTTTTGGTACCTCTGAAGGAATGGTTTTAGCCGCAGGCCCTGGCGGCAAAGATCTTTGGTTAATCAGCCCTGATCCTGGTGCAACTGCCGGAATGAAGGTGAAGTAACGTGCCAAACAACACCATCGCCATTATTCGAGAATCTGAATGTATTGGATGTACCAAGTGCATCGAGGTTTGTCCCATCGATGCTATTTTGGGAACGAACAAACATATGCATACTGTGATTGCATCAGAATGTATTGGTTGCGAGTTATGTATTCCACCTTGCCCTGTTGATTGCATTGATCTCATCACGCAACCTGCAACACAAACAAGGGAAGCAAGAAAGGCGCTTGCTTTGAAACGTATTACCGCAAGAAAACAACGACTCACAAAAAAAGAACACGTGATAGCAGAAGAACAAATCAAACAATCTCTTGTGCAAAAACAAAATTATATTCATGCTGCTCTTGCACGCGTGCGCGCTAAAAAGTAGTTAAAACGATACTCTATTAATGCGAAGCATCAACAGAAGCCCATGATGGATTATCCCATGGCCCTTTTACTACATAATAATAGGTTGCTGCTTTTGAAACTGCTGGGCCAAGTACTGTGCTCACTGCCAATGCTGCAGCACCACCAATAGGTCCTCCAGTTAAAAATCCAGCATAACCTGCCGCAACTGGTATGCCTGATGAAACATAAGGAGTCACACTCAACGTAAAATCATAGTCTTTTTTCTCTAACCCAATGCGGCCATTGATGCTCACTCGAGCAATTGGCCCATCGAAGCGTAAATTGGTTGTATAAGCATTGCCTTGATGCAAATCAAAATCACCGCGAACATTATCAAAACTATACCCTTTTTGAAACAAATCGCTAAAATCTAGCATTAAACGCCTTGGAATAGATTGCAAACTAAATATGCTAAGCATGCGCCCTATACCCATTTTAGCTTCACTCGATTGCCCTATTTCAACGATACGGCCTTTCCCTAAATCTAAATTAGCGTGGCCCGTCATCGTTGCTAATGAAGGTGCATAAGGCGTACCACTCCAATTTAAATCAAACGTAAGCTTACCATTAGATGCAACAAAGTTTCTGGCATCTAAACCTAAACTATTAATCAATTCACTCACGTCTTTACTGGTTGCATCGCCTTGAAAATGAGTTTTATTAGAGTAAGACCATGAGCCCTTTGCTTGCAGTTTTAAACTGGGTGAGGTAATACGCAAGATTGGAATGGCAAAACCATGATGATCAGGTACAGCCTTTAATACCATCTCCCCAAATGGCATATCGTCATAACGAAAATCCTCTGCTACTAAAGAAAGCGCAGGCAAGGATTTCATATCCATCTTTGTGTTGTTTGGTGAACGGCCGCTATGTAAACTTAATCGTTTAAATTGTGCGTCTATCACGCCTTCTTGATTCCATTTCATGGGCACCAACATATCGCCAATCACTTCTAAACTTGTCATATTAATCTTCCAAGCTTGTTGTTCTGGTATCGCTTGCAAATGAGCTTGGGTAAGTTGCTGACCGAATAAGTCTAACTGTTTAGCGGTAACATCAATGCGACGCAATGATAACCCAGATAAATTTGCTTGATCTTTCTGACTAAAATATTGCTTTATTTTATCCCAGTCTAAACGAGTGAAATCACCGGTAATGTAAAGACCAGCTGACTCAGGCCAGGCAGGATCACCCCCTCCTAAACGAAAATTGGCACTCAATAATTTAAATTTTTCATTCTTGCGCTCAATGATTAAAGCCGTACTCAACAAGTTACTATAAAATAATTTTGTACGTAGCGGTTGATTGTCTGAAACACTGATTTCAGTAGTAAAATCCCTTGTTTCTTGCGCGGTCTTTTTATAAGGATCAGGTAATTGCAATGAAACACCTAAAAGATTAGAGCGTAATTTAACTTCAAGTGGCTTTTTGGAGGATAAATAAATGGTCGTGGTAATGGCTGTTGCGCCTTGCGCAACAGAAGAAAAAGGAATGTTTAACCAATTTTCTAAGTCCGATATATTAAGATGCGTAGCAAGTTCAGCCTGGATAGTCGTCGTATCGTCTACTTTAGGTAAAGTACTGATATTAATTGTTACTGGTTGATTCAATAATTGCCCTTGAATATTCTTTGCTAATATTGTGTTTTCAGTAAAACTTAAATTGCCACGCAGATGAGAAAGCACCAAACGCCAAAGCGGTAATTTAAGTTGCGCATCTGGAATCGTCACTTCCCCTTTCACTTGTGCTTTTTCAGGATGTTTAAGAGGAATAATGAATCCTAATTGCAAATCAATTAAACCACGCATTTCCATTTTAGAAAACAGTTTACCCAATGTGTTCTCCAAAGGGCTAGCATGAATCAATTGAAAAACTTGAGCAACATCTATTTGTATATTATCTAAAGCAATGTTAATGATTTGTGGCTGATCCTCTCCCAAATAAGGAATGTCACCACGCGCATTTTTTATAAGTATATTTTTCATTAATGCATGATCAATAGTCGCCAACATTTTCCGGCCGGAAAATGTGATTTGACCTGTCACATGATGTAGACGTGGCCAATTCGGTGCATAATGGAGATTGAGGTTGTTGACTTTTGCTGAAATCAAAAAAGTTCCCTTACCCTGATCAAATGGAAATTCATTTAACACACCCTGTAGTTCAACATTTCCTGAACTAATCTCTCCGCCTAAAAATGCTTGATTTAACCAAGCCTCCAATTCGGGATCAAACATGCGCATAGGCAAATAACGGATAATATGATCCGCTTTTTGCATAGCAAAATGGCCGGTTAAATCAATGGTTGGTGAAAAAGGCGCTTTGTTTGGAAGAGTTAAAGTAGCACGAATATTTGCTGTACCATCATTATTCAAAACATTCATCGTTGGAATAGTAATTAACCACTGGTTTTTTTCATCTTTCTGCCATTGTAGATTTCCTGTGAGTTGATCAATGGTAATTGGTTTTCTAAAAACAGTGCTATAATCCATTATTAATCGATTACTTTGCAATGATAAATCACCTTGCTTTCCATCCCATTCAATCGTACCCGACAAATGACGCATGCCTGGTAATTGTCGCCAAGGTAAAAAGCTAAGCTCTTTAAAATAGCTCGTTAAAGAAACTTGATTCCAATCGTTCCAAGGACCTGAAAAAACCAAAGCAGCATCTTGTAATTCTCCTGTTAACTTAAATTGAGTTAATATGTCATGTGTTTCTTTTGGTAACAAAGGTGGTGAAGAAAATAAAAAAGATTGTGTATCTTGTAAATCAAGATAGCTCATTTTCACAGAACGAGGCGTCAATCGTTTACTTTGATCAGGCGCAAGAGCAACATAGAAGCTAGTCACTGGCCAAAGATGCGAAGGCAAATCTATTAAAATATCTTCTCCAGCAACAATTTGATTATCGCCTTCACGTTTCCAGCCAATGTGCCCGCTTAAACGATTAACTTGGTGTATTGTTTTATCCGTTTGTGAATATAAATCTACACCATACGATTGAAAATTAACTTGTATACGTTCAACTATACCGCTATTCCACGTTGCCCAAACCTTAGCGCTTAAAATACCATCATTCACTTGCCAACCATTCCAAGAATAAGATTTTATCCACTGCGAAAGCAATACTCCTGATACATATAAATAAATACGTGCTTTTATTTTTGATAAATCAATGGGGCTACCTGCCCATTGAATAGCAACGGTCGCTTCAGTTGAAATATCTTGGTGGAGAATAGCTTGGCCAAGAATAGTATGCTGATCGCCATCATTCGTGAGGCTTAAATTATTTAAAGTTAAAAATTGTTTTTGATTGGTAAAATCGCTATAGCGAATATTAATATCGTGTAAAATAATACGTGCTGGGGCAGAAAGCCATGCGACCATTTCGGTTATCTTGGTTTCTTTAGCAAATGGTTGCTGATTATATCCGCCAAAAACTGGGAAACCTTGAATAGAAATCTCACCCGATGCAGCACGATGGATGGTTAAATGAGAACCGGAAATAACTACACCACTTGGTATCAGTTGTCGTTGCCATAATGATTGTATCATTGAAAATAACACACCTACATTACGAATTTGTAAAATAGGATCCTGACTATCTTTATTTAAAAAAGTCACGCCATTTAATTGAAGCTCTGGTTGATAGCGATGCCAGGATAATTGGATATCATGGATGGTAATAGGTACACCTAATACGCTGCTTGCCCATTGTTCTAAATCAGTTCGATGTTTATTAAGAAGAGGAGAAAATAACGGCGATAGACTCACCAACAAACCAATGATAATGATAACAATCGCAATAACATAGGCTATCTTTTTTGAAGTTGATGCTAAAAGCTTTTTCACGACCGTTCCTCATGAGATAGTTCACGATATTTTAAACCATCTTTGAAAATCACGCATTAATAGAAACAGCCAAGGCCAAAACACCACGCTAGTAATAGAAGATAACCAATATAAATGGCTATTCGGTAATTCCCCCAAAAACCCCTGGATACAATAGATAATGAATTGATAAAAGAGAATAAAGATTAAAATATTCATTCCTTGTTGAGGTAAAGAATACATGCGCAAACGCAAGGAAAGCCGAGAAATAAAGTAAATAACGAGCGTAAAAGCCAAAGCATGCTCACCTAATACAGTGCCCATAAGCAAATCGAAAACAAGACCAGCGAGCCAAGCCGTTCCCACTCCAACCAAATAAGGCATGGTAACAGTCCAATAGATCAACACTAATAATACCCAAGCTGGGCGTAACCATTCCGTCCAGGCTGGCATGGGCAATATTGTCAATAATAATGCAGCCACAATAGTGATCAAAATAGCAACCCAATTAGGCATGTTTTTGATACCAAACTAATAATACTTGACGACTACTATCTAAATGGGCACTAGGCTGAAGATAAATAGTCGCAAATTGATGCGCAGGATCTTTTGATACATTCGATACTGTTCCCACAGGATATCCTTCAGGATACCGATCCCCTAACCCAGAGGTAAGAAAGAGATCCCCCACTTTAATATCGGTTGTTTTGGTCACGTACATGAGTTTTAGATTGTTCAAATAACTGTCGCCCACTGCAACTGCCCTCGTACCATTACGCACATTATGTACAGCAATACCACTACGAGGATCATTGATGAGTAATACACGACTGGTTATTGGCCCAACTTGGATAATTTGACCCATCACACCATACGCATCAAATACTGGTTGACCACTATACACATGGTCACGAGCCCCTTTATCAAGAATCACTTGATTAACAAAAGGTTCGGAATCTACATTTAATAACTCAGCAATCAAGGTTTTACTTTGGATGTGATGGGATGCTTGAGAAAGAGCTTTCAAATAATTATTCTCTGCTTCTAAAGCAATTAAACGTTGCAATTGAGCATGCAACAATAATCGTTCAGCTTTCAATTCAATATTTTCTTTTGCTAAATAATCGTAAGCACTGAAAGCTGTTTTAAACTGATTAATTTGTTTTACCGACCAACTCACACTATATTGAAACGGAGCAAGAGGAAAAGAAAGTGCTTCACGAATGGTGACGAATTGATTTAAGCGCCTATCCATCACCATTAACACGATCGCAAAAACAATTAGAAAGAATACTTGAAATGATGATTGCGATTGTTTAGTAAATATTGAGCGGATAGTCGTAATCCTCATTCCTTCAACAGAAAATCGACTCCTGAAGAACCTATCATCTCAAGCGCTCTTCCACCACCACGAGCAACACATGTCAAAGGTTCATCTGCGATAATGACAGGTAATCCTGTTTCTTCCATAAATAAACGATCGATATTGCGCAAACATGCGCCACCACCAGTCAGGACCATTCCACGTTCGGCAATATCGGCTGCTAATTCAGGTGGTGCTTGTTCTAAAGCAGCACGCACCGCTCCTAAAATACCTGATAATGGCTCTTGTAATGCCTCTAATATCTCATTACTGGTGATGGTAAAGCTGCGAGGAATACCTTCAGCAATATTGCGTCCACGTACTTCCATCTGTAACATTTGATTAGCAGGATAGGCCAAGCCAATTTCATGTTTAATGCGTTCTGCGGTTGATTCCCCAATCAAGATACCGTAATTACGTCTTACGTAACCAACGATTGATTCATCAAATCGATCGCCGCCAATTCGCACAGATGCAGAATATACAATCCCATTTAATGAAATAATAGCAACTTCAGTGGTACCGCCACCAATATCAACAACCATCGAACCACGTGGTTCTTCAACTGGCATACCTGCACCCATTGCAGCTGCCATAGGTTCTTCAAGCAAAAATACTTCTCTCGCGCCTGCACTAATTGCAGATTCTTTAATCGCACGTCGCTCAACTTGTGTGGAACCACAAGGAACAGAAACCAATACCCGTGGACTAGGCCGTAAAAAACGATTTTCATGCACTTTATGAATAAAATGTTGTAACATCTTCTCTGTAATATAAAAATCAGCAATAACACCATCCTTCATAGGTCGAATAGCTCTGATATTGCCTGGTGTACGGCCTAACATGAGCTTTGCCTCACTTCCAACCGCAACGACATGCTTTTGACCCATTGCTTCATAACCTTGACGAATAGCAACAACTGATGGCTCATTCAAAATGATGCCTTTCCCTCTTACATAAATCAGTGTATTTGCTGTGCCTAAATCGATGGATAAATCACTAGAAAATATACCGCGCAATTTTTTGAACATAGCCAATCGATTTCCTTGTATGTTGTTTTACATGTATATTATCGCCATTTGGCTGAATTTACTATAGGGCATGTTTCATCTAGTCAGAAAATAATATTCCTCTTCTTCCATCTATGCTTTATAATGCTTTCTCAACGAGAATAGAGGATTAAGCCATGTCTCTCACGTCAGATGAGGTGAAAAAAATAGCGCATCTTGCCAGGTTAAATTTATTAGAGAGCGACATCACTCTTTATACACCGCAATTATCTGGCATTTTAGATCTCATTGCACAAATGGATAAGGTAGACACCTCTTTAGTCGAGCCACTTGCGCATCCTCTCGATATTTCACAACGCTTAAGAAAAGACATTGTGACAGAACCTAATCTTCGTGAAAAATTTCAGCAAATCGCTCCTCAAATAGAAGCTGGCTTATACCTTGTTCCTCAAGTAATAGAATAAGATATCATTATGTACCGCAAAACAATTACAGCATTATCTCATGATCTTCACGCAAAAAAAATCTCCAGCGTGGAATTGACTAGGCTATTTTTAGAACGTATTCATAAACATAATAAAAAATTAAATAGTTTCATCACTATTACAGAAGAGTATGCACTACAAGCAGCACAAGCTGCTGATGTTCAATTAGCAGCTTGTGCTGCTCATCCACTGACCGGTATACCTATTGCACATAAGGATATATTTTGTACGGAAGGTATTAAAACCAGTTGTGGGTCAAAAATGCTGGATAACTTTATCTCCCCATATGATGCAACCATTGTCCAAAAATTAAAAGCTGCTGGGACTGTTTTATTAGGCAAAACAAACATGGATGAATTTGCTATGGGTTCTTCTAACGAAAATAGTTATTACGGCTCCGTTAAAAACCCATGGAATGTAAGCTGTGTTTCAGGAGGATCTTCTGGCGGATCAGCTGCTACTATAGCTGCTTGTCTTGCGCTCGGTGCAACAGGCACCGACACCGGCGGATCCATACGTCAACCTGCTGCTTTATGTGGTATTACTGGATTAAAACCGACTTATGGACGCGTTTCTCGATATGGGATGATTGCTTTTGCCTCCAGTCTTGATCAATGTGGCCCACTTGCTAAAACAGTTGAAGATGTTGCTCTGCTTTTAAATGCTTTAGCCGGTTTTGATGAACGCGATTCAACGAGCGTTGATTACAAGGTGCCTGATTATACAAAAACGTTGAACGATTCTATTGATGGTATCCGCATTGGCTTACCTAAAGAATATTTTCACAATGGCTTGCAAGGGGATGTGGCTAAAGTAATTGAAACAGCTATTAAAGAATATGAAAAAGCTGGTGCTCGTATTCAAGAAATCAGCTTACCTCACACGCATCTTTCCGTACCTGCTTATTATGTCATTGCTCCTGCTGAATGCTCATCGAATCTTGCGAGATATGATGGTGTACGTTATGGATATCGTTGCAATCAACCTAAAGATTTAGAAGATTTTTATAAACGTACGCGAAGCGAAGGTTTTGGCAGCGAAGTCAAGCGCAGAATCATGATTGGCACATATGCTCTTTCGGCTGGTTATTACGATGCTTATTATTTAAAGGCACAAAAAGTCCGCCGTTTAATTCGTGATGATTTTAATCAAGCTTTTAAAAAAGTGGATGTTATTCTTTCACCTACTTCCCCCACCCCTGCTTTTAAGCTTGGTGAAAAAGCAAACGACCCTATCAGCATGTATCTTTCTGATATTTACACAATTGCGGCTAATCTTGCTGGACTACCTGGCATTTCAATACCAGCAGGTTTTGTCAATCAGTTGCCAATTGGTATGCAATTGATTGGCAATTTGTTTGACGAAGCAAAATTATTAAATATTGCTCATTGGTATCAAAAAATAACTGATTGGCATCAGCGCATACCGGAGGGCTTTTAAATGCAGTGGGAAACAGTGATTGGACTTGAAATCCATGCACAATTATCAACTAAAAGTAAAATATTTTCAGCTGCCTCCACACAATTTGGTGCGGAAGTAAATACCCAAGCTTGCGGCATTGATTTGGGTATGCCTGGTGTACTTCCTGTATTAAATCAAGCAGCAGTTGAAATGGCCGTTAAATTTGGCTTGGGAGCACATGCTGATATCGCCCATACATCTGTATTTGCACGCAAAAATTATTTTTATCCAGACTTACCAAAAGGCTACCAAATTAGTCAATATGAATTCCCTATTGTAAACAAAGGCTATATTGATATACCCCTTGATGATGGCACGACCAAACGTATTCACATCACTCGCGCTCATCTAGAAGAAGATGCAGGAAAATCACTGCATGAAAATTTTAATGGGTATAGCGGTATCGATTTAAATCGAGCCGGTATTCCCTTATTGGAAATTGTTTCTGAACCAGAAATGCATTCTGCTAAAGAAGCGGTTGCTTATCTGAAAGCCGTGCATACATTAGTAAGATATTTAAATATTTGCGATGGTAACATGCAGGAGGGTTCTTTTCGTTGTGATGCAAATGTATCCATACGCAAAAAAGGCGAAGAAAAACTAGGAACCCGCGCCGAATTGAAAAATATTAATTCATTTCGATTTGTTGAACGCGCTATTCATTACGAAGTTGAAAGACAAATTAGTATCCTCTCTCATGGCGGCACCATTATTCAAGAGACACGGCTGTACGATCCTAATAAAAATGAAACGCGTTCGCTGCGTAGCAAAGAAGAAGCAAACGATTATCGTTACTTCCCCGATCCAGATTTATTGCCTTTAATCATCTCTGATGAATTCATTGCAAAAATAAAACAAACGTTACCAGAGCTGCCACAAGAAAAAAAGAAACGCTTCATGGAGCAGTACGGATTAAACGCTTATGATGCTAGCATTTTAGTCAGCAGCAAAGAGATAGCAGATTACTATGAGAATGTAGTAAAAGAATCAGGGAATGAAGCCAAACTAGCTGCCAATTGGGTGATCAGTGAATGGTTGGGCGCGTTAAACAAAGCAGGATGTGATATAATGGGAACGCCTATATCATCCGCACAATTGGGAAAATTGATTTTGCGAATTGCAGATCATACGATATCTGGAAAAATTGCTAAAGTGCTTTTTGAAAACTTATGGAATGGTGAAGGTGAAGTGGATGAGCTCATTGAGAAGCAAGGCCTGAAACAAGTCACCAATGAAGCGGCTATTGAAAAATTAATCGATGAAATAATAGCTCATCATCCACAACAAGTTGCTGATTATCGAGCTGGTAAAGAAAAATTATTCGGTTTTTTTGTTGGACAAGCAATGAAATTATCGGAAGGGAAGCTGAATCCAAAACAATTAAATGAATTATTAAAAATTAAATTGCATCAATAAAAAATATATATTACCCGAACCTATACCAACGGTATTTACAAATATAATCCGGAGTAAATCCATGCCACAAACAGATGCTCTTGCATTAGAAAACGTTCTAAATTCTTTTATTAACATTAAAGAAAAAGAGGAGATTGCTAAGCTTTTATCCGAGTTAACTAAAATTGAAGCTTATCAAATTATTCCGGATTGCTTACAAACTTTATCTGACGAAGAAGAAAGAGATAAATTATCAGACCACATGATGCAATTAATCATTTCCTATCTTCAATATAAGCAATCTGATCCATCGAACAATGAAATCATATTTAATGTTTTTTCCACCACAAGCCTTCGTCAGCTTGGCATCCTGCTATTAGCCACACAAGATGAGGATCCTGATAATCAAATGATAAATCAAATGATAATCGAAAAAAAAATGATGTTGATGGATGAACTATACTTGCATAAGTTATCAGATGAACTCTTTACCATCGCTACTAAAAAACTTGGTGAGGACATTCTGAAGTGGCGTAATGTATTAGGAAAGATGCGCTATCTTAAAATAGATGCAGCGTCCCTAACTGATTACGAAGTGATATTGAATTTGCCTCTCGCTTGGTTTGTGGATAGCAATGAAAAAGTTGAAAAATTAAACAAAAAATTATTCACGCCTAATGGCTTAAAATCAGCGCTACAATATATCAAGCCGAATGATTTAAATAATAATGACATCGAGATCATTAATCGTTTAGTTGAAAAGTTGATCCTCCATACTAACTTGCCTGATTGGGAAATAATCCATAAAATTTTTATCCATTCCACAAGCGAATTTAAAAAATTATTTGTTCGATATACCCATATTTTCAATATTTCCGATGCTTTAGCACTCAATATGACACCATTTATTCAAGAACCTGATTTAATATTACTATTAGAAGACACTTATTTTGAAAAAGATAATATATCAAAAACACTTCTTCTTTTCTCAATTAACGCAAATAGTGCAGCAAAAAATAGCATTATAAAAAAACTTCGGCCATTTCATTTTGAGATTGACAAGGACTATGTTCAACTACTCAATTCCATATTAGAAAAATTTGAATATAAGATGTTAATATGTGATTTAACAAAAACCTGGTTGAGTAAACAAGGGTTACAAAAACTAAATAAATTTTCTAACAAATATTTAACGCCATCCGGTATTCTTTTAATCAACAAATTTCCAGGCGACATCGAAGATGAGTTGATTGAAGAAATAAACGAATGTGAGGATCATACGAGTTTAATCACTTATCTTAATACTCAACTTAAACCTCATGCTAACATTGCAGATGTGGCAAAAGCACGCGCGATACGAATCAGAAAGATTGACGATGCTATTCAACAATTGAAATCTGCTACTTTGCTAGGTCACACCCCTTTGCTTGACAGAAAAAAAGCAAATGCTGATGCTATGATGGCTATTGAGTGTCCATTTTCATTTGAATTACCCATCTCAAACCAAGATCAAGATGCCATTATTTACATCAATAAAAATTCACAACCAATTGATTATTCTAAATTAAATGAAAAGCTAATGTTGATTCAATTATCTACTAACGATCACGATATAATAGAAACGAAAGAACACTCCTATATAGGAATACATTATCCATCACTTAATAATGGCGATTGTTTTATTACAGCAAATGATATTTTACCATTCAACGACTCAACAATTGATTTGGATTATCTTAATCAACGATTGGGCTTAGCTTCTCCTCTCAAACCTATCTCAACTACTGAAGATCAAATTATTTGGTTAACAGAATTAAAAAGCAACCACTATCTTGACAGGATTCCAATTATTTTTTTCACAAATAAGCACCTTGCTTTGTTATTTAAATTAAATAGCCACTATTTTTCTAATAGAGATACCGCTTGTTATTTACAAGAAATCGTTGGTTCTTCAATAGACGATGCCTTGATTACCAAATTAAATTATTTGCTTAGCTATGGGAAATTTTTAAAAATCTCCTCTGAGTTATTTTTTAAAGCTCCTCTAGAATGGTTTACTAAAAAAGATGTTATTGAAGCAATATACGATCTTGCACCCAATCAAATAAGTGATCTCATTTCAAATGGGCCTTATCAATTTGCTTTACAATCCATTCAAAACGCCATATTTATTTTTAAATATTCTATTACCAGCACAATAAATGATACCGAATCCATTAACCTCCTACACATTCATCAAAACCACCCAGAATATCATTTATTGTTGCATGTCATGGAAGATCATCTGTCTACCGAAAATATCAAACA